>CAIUHT010001243.1 GCA_903898975.1 uncultured Planctomycetaceae bacterium | reverse complement strand
TGCTGACACTGCTTTCGGTGCTGGCCCTGGCCGCCCCTCGACTCGCGGCACAACCCGGCTCGCACCCCGACCTCTTTCGGATCGAGGTCATTGACGCCGAGACCGGACGCGGCGTCCCGCTGGTCGAACTGACCACCGTCAACAACCTGAAGTTCCTTTCCGATTCCGCCGGGAACATCGCCATCGCCGAACCAGACCTCCTCAACGAAGACGCCTGGTTCACCGTTCGCAGCCATGGCTACCAGTTCCCTGCCGATGGGTTTGGATTCCGCGGCCTCCGGCTCAAAGTCACCCCGGGCGGGACGGCCCAGATCCGGCTCCCCCGGCTCAACATCGCCCGCCGGCTGTATCGGGTCACCGGGGGTGGCCTGTATGCCGACAGCGTGCGACTGGGCCTCCCTGTCCCCATCGCTCAGCCTTTACGAAACACGCGGGTGATCGGCCAGGACAGCGTGCTGGCCGAAGTCTTTCAAGGGCAGGTCCACTGGTTCTGGGGCGATACCAATCGGCCCGCTTATCCCTTGGGGAACTTTCATGTCCCCGGAGCCACCTCACAACTTCCCACGCAGGGCGGCCTGCCAATCGAGCGGGGAATTGACCTGAAGTATTTCGCCAATGCCGACGGGTTTGCCCGCGAGACCGCCCGCCTGCCCGGTGAGGGACCGACCTGGCTCGCCGGGCTGGCGGTGCTCCCCGACCGCACGGGACGCGAGCGGATGCTCGCCGGCTCGATGAAGGTGCGTAACCTGCTCGAGGTCTACGCCCGCGGACTGGTGGAATGGAACGCGACCAGTGCGCAGTGGGAACTGAGCCGCGAGATTCCGCTCGAGACACCCTGCCATCCGATTGGCCACCTGGTGCGGGTCCCCGGGCCCGACTCGGGCTGGGCCGGGTTCGCCCACCCCTTGCCCTGGCTGCGAATTCCCGCCCACGCCGAGGCGTTTCTCGACCCCCGGCAATGGGAGGCGTTCACCTGCCTGAAGCCCGGCAGCCGGGCGGGAGACACAGCCGTTGAACGCGATGCCGAGGGACGCCCCGTGTGGGGCTGGAAGACTCAAACCGCAGCAGTCTGGCCCGCGGACCAGCCTCGACTGCTGCAGGCGAAGACGCTGGCAACCCATGAACTGGCCGCCCCGCTCCGCGACGTCGAGACCGGCAAGGCGATTGTGATGCACGCTGGTTCGACCAGCTGGAATCCCTTTCGGCAACGCTACGTGATGATCGCCAACGAACTGGGGGGCAGCAGCAGCCTGTTGGGAGAGGTCTGGTACAGCGAGGCGGCCACCCCGCTCGGCCCGTGGTCGCACGCGGTGAAGATTGCGACACACGAGAAATACAGCTTCTACAACCCTCGACAACACCCCTTCTTCGACACCGAGGGTGGCCGCCTGATTGTCTTCGAGGGAACCTACGCCACCACCTTCTCGGGCAACACCGACCCCACCCCCCGCTACGACTACAACCAGGTGCTCTATCAACTCGATCTGGCCGATCCGCGCCTGGCGATCCCCGGCCCCCTGCTGAAGACCGCAGAGGCGACAGCCGACAAGCCTCCCCTGCAGGCCTGGACGCCCGAGGGACGAGACTACGCAGCGGGTGCAGGAAATCCATGGCAGACAGCGATTGGATTCGCCCCTCAGCGCCCCAGGCCAGGCTGCTGGCCACTGGTCTGGCAGGGAACGCCCCAGGCGGGCTGGAAATTGCGGCTGCAGGAGCAGGCGGAAGCTGCGGAGGGACTGGCCTCGGGCTGTTATGCGTGGCCAGTCGACGATCGTGCCGAGATGCCTACCCCAGCCGGGCTCGTCTGGCTGCTGGAAGAGAGCCAGCCCGGACAACCCACCCAGTACACCGTCAGCCGCCAAAAACCCGAAGCCTCGCAAGCGGGCCCGAGACTGCGACGACCGGTGGCACGGATCTGGCCAAACCCATGGCTCGCCGAAGCAGATTGAGTTTGCGACCCAGTCGCCCACCGGCCTGACAAGCCCCCGCCGCGGAAGCGGACATGGTATCAGTCCCACCTCTCTCGGCGGCCAGACGACCGGTCCCGCCAATGCTCGAAAGGGCTCTGCCCTCGAAAAGATGTGGGCGCGCGGACACTTTTTTCCGTTGATTTTCCCCGAATTTTTCAGCGATTCTCGTTCGATTGAACAAAAACTCAATAATTTAGTGGACACAAAAACCCTATCACTGTAATATAAGCCTCAGTCACTGAGAAACACCCCCGAATGAAGAACCTTGCAGAGAACAGGTGTACCCATGCTTGACCTGGGTGAAGGATTCGTGCTGATCGACGAGGCCGCGGACGCTGAAGCCACTGGCGTTGAGGCCAATGGGATTGAAACCAATGGCGGTGAGGCGGGGCGCAAGCCGACTGGGGATTCAGGGCGGAATCCTGGGCGATCTGCGGAACGGAAGGCTACTCGCACGGCGATCCAGTGGGAACAAGCCGCACCGGGCGAGCGATTGGATGATCTTATCAGCCTGCAACTCCTGGCCCGCCGCTTGCGGACACTCCGCTTGATGAGTGGCCTGACGCTCGACGAAGTCGCCGATCGGGCCGATCTCTCACGGAGCACGCTCTATCAACTCGAACGGGCGGCGACCTCGCGACCACGCGGGCAGACACTGCACAGACTCGCCGAGGCGTACGGCGTGAGCATCGATGACCTGCTGTTGCATGTCCCCGAACATCGCAACGCCATCAACCACACTGCGGAAAGTCACGCCTCAGGCAGTCGTCGCCTGGGAGAGCTGGAACGCTCACAACCTCGAGCATTGACTGCGGAAGTCGGGCGTGCGATGTCACCCCTCGTTGGCTGGAGAAACGGTGCCGAGCCCCAGAAGTCAGCCCCAGTCCAGGCAGAGTCCGGGCAGCGACTTCACGCCGGACCAGGGGCCGACGGAACGCACGCCCAGCCAGCCGATCGCAGGCAGTCGTCACCCGAACGAGCCCCTGCCGGGGGATCTCCCAAAGGCCCCGTAGGCGGACTGCCCAAAAAACAGTGGGCGGCTCTCCCCC
This sequence comes from uncultured Planctomycetaceae bacterium, assembly GCA_903898975.1. Lineage (GTDB taxonomy): Bacteria > Planctomycetota > Planctomycetia > Planctomycetales > Planctomycetaceae > UBA10511. The sequence goes on along the minus strand of CAIUHT010001243.1, from coordinate 9,412 downwards.
GCGTGGTCCGCGAGGCCGTCCTGCGGGCGACGAACGCGCAACCCGAATTGTTCCAGCGCTGGACCGAGCGCGATTGGCTTGAGTTCGTGACCGATTCCCTGACCAACGTGCTGGGCCCGGACGGGTTGCTGCCCGAAGGAGCGATCGTGCAGCGGGCACGCCAATGGCAGGCTGTGCACCAACTCCGCGGCGTGCTGGCCAGTCCCCTGGCCGAACTCGCCGCCGGCCTCGTCGCCCAACTGCACGCCTCCCTCATCGAGCCGGCACCCGCCGCCAACCCCTGAAGCACTCACCCGCCTGCAACGGTCGCTCGGCGTCTCCCTGTGCTGCCCGCCCCCCACTGCACAGAGCAGACTCGCCATTCCCGGCCACTGATTCCGCCTGATCAGTAGCCGGGCCGGAACCAGTGACCGGGCCGGAACCAGTGACCAGAGAGAACTCGTGACGGCCCGGCACAACCGGTGGCCCAACCGCCCCGGCCTCCCGAACGCGACACACGACCCACGGATCACCAGCCGCTCTCCCGGAACTCAGACCGGCAGCGGTCCCGTCTTGAGGCTGCCCCCTGATCGCTGGCCAATCAACTTGCCGGGCCACGCGCTTCCGGTCGCAATCACCTCTCCCTCAGACCCGCCTCACAGCCGATCGAGACACTGCGGGTCGGTGTGGTCGAGCACGGGAAGGTCGCGGGGCTCGAACAGGTGGTTGTACTTCAGTCCGCTCCCGGTGTTGAACAGCACAATCTCCGCGGTGGGGTCGAGCCAACCACTCTCCACCAGGTGGCAGGCCGCCTTCCACACCGCCCCCCCTTCCGGACAGGCGTACAAACCCTGGTGCCGGGCGATCTCGTGCACCCCGGCCAGCAACTCCTCGTCGGTGATGGTCAGTGCCGTGCCGCCGCTGCCTCGCACTGCTTCCAGCATCATGAAGTCTCCCACGGCGACCGGCACCCGCAGTCCACTCGCCACGGTCGCCGCATTGGGAAACAACTCGGCGTGACGCGTCTGCTGCTCGAAGGCCCGCACAATCGGCGCACAGCCCGCCGCCTGCACCAGCACCATCTTCGGTCGCCGCGAGTCAATCCACCCCAATTCTTCCATCTCATCGAACGCCTTCCACATCCCGATCAGTCCCGTCCCGCCCCCCGCGGGATAGAAGATATAGTCGGGCAGCCGGGGACGGTCGGGAGTGCTTGGGTCGGCGAGGTCGAGCGCCAACTCGTACCCCATCGTTTTCTTCCCCTCGAGCCGGAATGGCTCTTTCAGCGTTGACAGGTCAAACCAGCCAAACCGCTGGCACCCCTGCCGGACCAGTTTGCCGCAGTCGCTGATCAACCCGTTCACCAGGTAGACCCGCGCTCCGGCCACCACCGACTCGATGATGTTCGCGGGCGGAGTGTCCTGGGGCATGAACAGCACGCACTCCATGCCGGCCCGGGCGGCGTAGTAGGCGGCGGCCCCCGCCGCGTTCCCTGCCGACGGCAGGGCGATGGTCCTGACCCCCAGCGCGGCAGCCCGGGTCACCGCCGCGGTCATCCCCCGGGCCTTGAAGCTGGCAGTCGGGTTGAACGACTCATCTTTGAACGTGAGCCGCGGAAAGCGGGCGAACGGCCCCCGGGGCAGACACCGCAGCAATGGGGTCCCCCCTTCACCCAGCGACACGGCCTGCCCGGGATGATCGACCGGAAGCACTTCATGAAAGCGCCACAGCGACCGGTCAGCCCGCTGCCGGACCACCCCCGGCGTGAAGGTCGCACGCAGTGCCGCCAGGTCGTAACGCGCCACCAGCGGACGCTGGCAGGCAGTACACAGGTTCTGCAGCCGGTCGAGTGGATGCTCGAGGCCACAATTGGCACAGATCAGTTGCTGGTGCATGCGGGATCGAACGCGAAAGGGCTGACGGAGCGGTGCTCAAGGGGCTGATCGAGGCGGGCGGGGCTGAGGCGCCACGCCACTCCCGGTCACCAGCCCCACGGCAGGCAAAACGAGGGTGGTTGCAATTCGATCGGCATCATGTCGGCCCCTCCCGGTCGATGCAACCCGGTCCGAGCGGAGCTGACGAACCCACGTTCCACGGCTCGGTAAGGCCATCGCGCCCCGGGACTCGCTTCCCGCCGGTTTCGCGGTCGCGATATGCTGCTTCCACGCCGGGCGTCGCGGAAGCGAGCGCTCCGCACGCGGCCGGCGCGAGAGGCAGACGATGAAAATCACGTTTTGTGGCGCGGCTGGTGAAGTCACGGGGAGCCAGCACCTCATCGAGAGTGGCAACCTGCGGATCCTGCTCGACTGCGGTCTGTTCCAGGGACGCCGCAGCGAATCGCGGATCAAGAATCAGCAGTTCCTGCACAAGCCCGCCCGGCTCGATGCCGTCATTCTCTCGCATGCCCACACCGATCACTGCGGGAATCTTCCCAGCCTCTACGGAGAAGGCTTTCGGGGACCCATTTTCTGCACCCCGGCGACCGCCGACATCGCAGCGGTGATGCTCGAAGACAGCGCCAAGATTCAGGCCGAAGACGCGACGCACCTCAACAAGCGCCGCGCCCACGGTGAACCACTGGTCGAACCGCTCTACACCCGCGACGAAGCCCGGGCGACAGTCCGGCTGTTCGAGACAATTCCCTACGACACCTGGCGGCAGATCTTCCCGACACTGCGGATCCGCTTCCGCGAAGCGGGTCATATCCTCGGCTCGGCGATCACCGAACTCGAGTTCCAGGAGGGGGGGGAGACCCGTCGGGTCGTCTTCACGGGCGACCTGGGCCGGCGGTCCATGCCCCTGCTGCGGGACCCGCAGCTGGTCAATGGCTGCGACGTGCTGATCACCGAATCGACCTATGGCAATCGCGTGCATCCCCCCGCCGACGACATCCGCGACGACCTGGAGCGGCTGTTGAAAGAGGCGGTGGAGCGCTCGGGGCGGGTTATCATCCCCGCCTTCAGCCTGGGTCGAACGCAGCAGCTGGTCTACTTCCTGAATGAACTGACCAACGCCGGACGCATTCCGCGGATTCCCGTGTTTGTCGACAGCCCGCTCTCCAAGCGGCTGACGGACGTCTTCCGCGAACACCCAGGCGTGTTCGACAGCGAAGTCCAGCACACCCTGCGGACCGACAAAGACCCGTTCGACTTCCCGGGCCTCACGTACATTGCGACTCCCGAAGAGAGCATGCAACTCAATCGCCGGCCTGGGGCGTTCGTGGTCATCGCCGCCAGCGGCATGTGCGAAAGTGGCCGGGTGCTGCATCACCTCAAACATGGTGTCGAGAATCCCAACAACACCATCGCCATCATGGGCTTCCAGGCCGAGCACACCCTGGGTCGTCGCATTCGCGACCGCCAACCGTTCCTCAAGATCTACGACCGCGAATACCGCCTGAACGCCCGGGTCGAAGTCCTCGAGGGGCTGTCGGCCCACGCCGACGTGCACGACCTGAAATGGTTCTTCGAGCACATGGGCCAAACCACGGGGATCGGTCAGGCCTTCCTTGTGCACGGCGAACCCGACTCCCTCGCGGGACTCGGGCAGGTTCTCCGCGAATACTGCGACGAAGAGCCGATCGTTCCACAACGGGGGCAAAGCTTCACGGTCTGAGATGCCCCGCGGCAATTCTCAACAGCGAAATCGCACGGCGATGTCGCACGGCGGCCCCCCGGCAAGTACCTCTGCGTCGGGCTGTGGGTGTCGAGCCTCGGTGCGCTGCCCGGGAGGGGGGCGGGGGTGAGAGGCCGGGCGGTGCCGTCGGAGTTATGCCGTCGGAGATAGAAAGCCAGCCCGGGTGGCTGCGGGCGGCCGCATTTCCACCGATCGCGGGAGCCTCGCAAGCGGACTGGAGACCCCTCGTCAAGGGCTTCCCCGCAGAGAGATTTCTCGTGCGCGAAACAGCCCCAATCAGGCTTTCCCCGGTTCTTGGTTTGTGCTTAGAATCGATGCCACGTCTGCTCCGGTCTCTCGGATCGACCATCTTCTCCGCGGCTGATCAGCCGCCGGTCGCAGTTGTGGTTCAGGGCGTCTGCCATGCTTCATTTTTCGTGTGATGTGTGCGGGCAGGTCATCGATGACCAGCGGTTCGAAGTGCGGCTGGAAGTGATTCCAGCCCACGATCCCGTCTCGATCTCGGCCCACGATCTTGAATCCGACAATCTCCAGCAGATCGCCGACCAGCTCCAGCAGCTGGAAGAGTCGGGCGAGACCTGCGACGACCCCGGTCCGCGACAGTTTCGCTATGATCTGTGCGGCAAGTGCCATGCCCGCTTCGTGCAGGATCCGCTCCGACGCGACGCTTTGCGGCGACTGAGCTTCAGCGAAAACTGAGACGCCCGTTCCGGGACGGGCTCCCGGGTCGCCGGCCGCTGAAGTCTGCTTCCGCTGACCCCTCCCACCCCGACTCTCAGCGCGCCTCCTCGGGCCGACTGACCGCCGGGGTCTCCCGTTTCGACCGGTGAACTGTCTCCCCATGGTTGTTCCCGCTGCCTCTCCTCCTCCCCGTCCGGGCTGGACTCCCCGCCAGTGGCGGCGGATCTTCGCCGTGCTGCTGATCGCTGGCTGGGTCGGCTTTCGCCTCTGGACCCTCGTACGGCAGAATCAGCCCCGCCCTGAACTCGCCCCCCCCAGCCCCTCCGGCGAGATCGCTCGTCCCACTGCGCCGGCACCCAACGCCTCCGAACCCGCTGCGGTCCCTCACGGCTCAACATTCAACGACATTTCCAGTGACTCGCCCGGCACCGATGTCGGGGGCTCACCCCGCGAGGTGACTGGTCGCGGCACTCCACCGGGACCTCCCCCGAAGCCGGGAATCCCCGGTCGCCCCACGGGAGCTTCCCCCGCGGCCAACTCGGGTCGGGCCACTCCCGGCCGACCTGTCGAGGCACCTCCAGGTCCCGCCACGACAGACCCGCTCGCCGGGCCCGCGCGGCCATTGCCCCGGGGCGAGACGCAGGTCGTTCGCCTGCGCCGAGTGATCGATGGCGACACTTTGCTGCTGCAAGACGGCACCCGCGTGCGGATGATCGGCGTCGATACTCCCGAGACCAAGATGGAGGGAGCCGAGGTACAACCCTTCGGTCCCGAGGCCTCCGAGTTTGTCAAACAGGCTCTAGCGCGTGGTCCGGTCACCCTCGTGTTTGATGGCGAATCGGAAGACAACTATGGCCGGGTGCTGGCCCACGTCTGCGTCAACGACCGCTTCATTGGGGAAGACCTGATCCGCCTGGGGCTGGCCCGGGCTCTTTATCGACATCCCTATAGCGATGAAGTGAAAGATCGCTTCCGCGCCGCCGAGAACGCCGCCAAACGGGAAAAACGGGGCATCTGGAGCCTGGCCGAGCCCCCCAGCCATCCCGCCCCGGCGCGAGAGCCTGGACGCACTGGGCCGGGCAACCCCCCAGGGGGAAGCCCTCCCCGAGGCGAGCCCTCGCGCCCCCCAGCCCCGCAACCCAATCGTCCGACCAACTCGAGTGCCCCGAAGCCTGGCTCGCGAACCCCAACGCCCGCCGGCAGCCGCGACTTCTAACCAAAAGCGGTCCCACAGCCCGGTACACTGCGCGTTCGAACCACGGTGTGGTTGCTGGCTGGTCAACACGTCGGCCAGTCTTCAGGCAAGCCAAACGGCCAGCGCGAGCTGGCTGGTGTCAGCGTGCCACGCGCAAACAACGCACTAACACCCACCGTGTGCCACGCAAATCGACCTTTTTGATCGGCCGCGACCAGAAACCCGCGCGGGATTCGACCCGGAATCCCACTGGTGACGCCTCGACCGAGGGACCCACGTCCCACCTTCGCCAGGGTTCACGCCCCACGCTCGACTTGGCCAGTGCGAGCGTTGATTGCATGGGGCAATTGAGGACAAACACGTTGCTCCACCACCCCTGCCGTCACACCCATACCGGCGTCTGGCGCGTTTGTTCGACCAGGTTTTGCCAAAGCACGGAACGCCCCGGCATGTCGGTCCCTCTACGAATCCTCCTCTTCCAGCCGACCGACGCGGTTAACATGGTGACCCTGCCAATCCGGACCACAGTCATGCAAACAACCCCGGTGAGCACGGCTCACCGGGGTTGTTTGTGATTAGGCTCGTTCGAAAGCCAGACGCGTTCGCCCTGACCGATGCTTAGGCCACCAGCCCGGTCGACCAGTAGTAGTCACCGTAGATGGTGTCGGTCGAAGGCGCGGTGGTGGTCGTGGTGGTGCCCCCCGTTGAGGTCGAAGGAGGAGGCTCAGGCAAAACGGTCGTTCCAGGAGCCGAAGGCAAATCCGAACCAATCGTCGGATCGTTGGTCGGATCAGAAATCGTCGGGCCGATCGGGTCGGTGATCCCGGTTCCCGAGAGGCGGTAGCTCAGGGTCCCCAAGCTGCTCCCAGGAGCAGCCAGACCCGACACTCGGACGTAGTAGATCCCCGATTCCAGCAGCAGGCTGGCCGCAGTTCGGATATCGCCAGCGCGGGAGACCAACCGGTAGGCCAGTCGACCGTCGGCGGTGAAGATCGCCACCTCGACTCCAGCCTGACTCGAAGAGCCACCCACCTCCAACGCCAGCTGCATCAACTGTGAAGGCTGCACATCCATCTTCCACCACTGCTGGCTGGCCGCGGCCGAAACCGAGCCCGACAACAGCTGATTGTGAGCCAAGGCCTCGGAACCGAACTCCACCTTCAGGCGGTAGTTCCCGGCACTGTAAGGTGTGGCCCCCAACGCCGAGGACACAGTGATCTGGTAATCGTCACCAGCCAGCAATTGCCCGGTCTGAATCACGTACTGCCCCAGCCCATTGAGCAGCACCGTTGCGGGCACGACAGTCCCATTTCGGGTCTGAACAGTGACCTTGGGAAGCAACCCCCCAGCTGTCAGGCCCTGAACCTCGACCAGCATCAACAGATCGCCCGTTTGCGGAGTCCGCACGCGGAAGCTGTCGGCGTCACCCACATTGAGGCTGCCGATCGCGTCGTAGCGGGTATTCGCCGCGAAGCCGATCGTGGTCTCCAACCGCTGACCATCGACGAACTCAGATTCGTCTTCATCATCACCATGGGTGACGTCGTCATTCAGCAGCGAGCCGTTGGACAGCAACAGCCGGCGGACATCGCGGTTCGACAGGAAGTCATACCGAGTCCGAGCCACCTTATCGATGGTGGCGTCTGTCACCACATTCCGCTCGACACTCTTGACCACCAGCACGTAATCACCGACAGCCGTGGCCGCGCCACCGGTCGAGCCAACCCGCACCGTGTAGGTTGATCCGGTCGCCACACCATTCAGCGTGACGGTCAGATTCTCGTTTCCACCCACCCCCGCCACCGCCTGACCCACCTGGTTGCCGGCCGAGTCAAACACCGACAGGCTACCCCGCAGCTGGCTCATCCCCACGCTGCGAAGCTCGAACCGGTAGCTGCCAGCGACCGGGAAGTCGGTGACTTGGAAGAAGTCGGCATCACTCGCGGTCGAAATCTCACCCCACTCGAGGGCGGGAGCAGTCCCGGCGTTGATCCCCGAACCCCAGACCTTCCTGTCCACCCGAGTGGCCGAGAAGGCAGTGTCATTCGAACCGACCAACTCGTTCCGGTCAGGGCCACGCAGTCCATTCAGATTCTGCAGATAGGTGATCTCCGAGGCCAGTGGGGCCTTGCGACCGGTCGCCGCGGCACTCCGGTACATCGGCGAGGCCGGATCAGTACTGCCCGGCATCCCGAACACGTGACCCGACTCGTGGGCGAAAATGTTGTAGAGCTGATCGAGGCTTGCCAATGGAGTCGACGAGTTCAGCACGATGTCGCCCGACCAAGTGCCCGAAATCGGGCCGATGGAGTCGACCGTTACGGCGGCGACGTCTGCCCCCAGGGGAGCCGCAGCAATCCGCACATCGCCGAACCGGGCATCTCCCTGATAATGGCCCGCAATCCCGAACGCCTGGCCGCCGTCAGCGACCACCCCCACATTCAGGTTGGCATACTGGGCCCACGACTGAAACGCGTCCAGGATCGTCTGTTGCCAGACCGCCCGTGGGGCCAGCGCGTCGAGCTTCGCATTCAGCTGACTGGCATTGCCATCCACCGTCGTGCCGTCGGGAGCAAAGCTCACCGTCAGAGCCGAGACGTCGCTCCAACCCTGGTTGAGGGTCGAGCTCAGCAACTGCCGAGCCTCAAGGGCTTGAACTGCCTGAGCAGAGACAATACCCCGACGCACCTGCCGACGGACCAAGCCCCCCGACCCGAAGCTGCTGCGGACAAACTGACGCAAGGCATTCCACTTGAACATGGAAAACACTCTCCTGAACTCTCTAGAGATCCCCCGGACGAACGATGAGAGTCGAGCTTAGACCTGAGCCGGTGTTTTGGAAACGCACGCAGTGAGCCAATTGCCCACCCCTGCCAGACACCGGGGGTTTCGCTTTCCCCCTCGTGAGGGAATAGCGGAATCTGCCCACCGGGTCCGCCATGAATTTCGGAACTTTTTTTGCAAAATCTCGTTGTGCCCGCAGGACTTAAATCCGGTTTTTGCGAACTGGACATCCAAAGACAACCCGACGACAAAACCCTGACAGATTCTCTGCCTGCGATCCCAAAACAATCTTGGTTTTATCGAGAAACACTGGTTGGTCCATGAGCCCCCTCACAAATTGACCTGTAATTCCCGACAATCAACTCCACAGCCGACCTCACTGCCCCCCGACCGAGCGATCCGTCATCGCCCAGGACGGGCCAAAAAGATGAAAACTTTTTTCACTCCAGCTCCGGCAACCGCCCATTCCGACCCCCGATTTCTACAGCCCAAAGGCACCTTCGCCGAGCCCGCGACCCCGCAGAAATGAAGCCAGAAAAATCCACGCGTCCACTACCGAACTGATTTAGTGATCAGTCTTTATGAGAAATCTCATAAGTATCGCCTGATCCGTTTTTCCTGACTGGCGATTCTTTGTCATTCACAATTCCAACTCCGGCGTTCGCGATCTGGCCCAGGGCCAATCACTCGGGCGTTTTGACCGGCGAGCACTAGATCCCCGAGCCTGCTGATTAAGTCAGCACTCGGGTCGACCCATACCCCAGATGGTGCCACCCCCCAATTAAGTCCTGCGACGAGCCAAGCCAACCGGGTGCGACCTCAAATCGAGGCGCGGCTCACCCCTCCCCGCAGCCGATCTGGCAGCCAAACTGGTGCCACCCGTCAGCCAAACTGGTGCCACCCGTCAGTTGGACATCGGGCGGTCGGTGCCGGTAATCGGTGCCACCCCTCAATCTGGGGAGCTGCGGCGAGGATGTTGACGCTTGGCATTCGACGCCATAAGTCACCCAAATTATTGGGCTTATGAGTCCGGCACTGGTTTGCAATCGAACTGGTGCCACCCGTCGAACCCGGCCAGGTCTTCTTAACTGGCGCCTCCCCGAAATCCGTACCCGCTTGAATCTCTATGGTGCCACC
>CAIUHT010001242.1 GCA_903898975.1 uncultured Planctomycetaceae bacterium | reverse complement strand
TGCCGCGGGGGCCGGGGGCAGACTCTCCCCGGCAACGCGGGACACCAGTTCGGGGGGAGGAGGCAACGCCGGGTTGAGCGTGGATGGGTCGGACGCCCCCGGGTCTGGCGGAGTTTCGAACAGCGTCATCAGCGGTCGCCCATCGAGTTCCTCGATGTCGTACTCGGTCCCCGTCAGGGCCAACAACGTGGGGGTCAGGTCGGCGAGTCGGCAGGGAGTGGGAACGCGGGCCCCGCGACGGATGTTCGGGCCGCTCACAAAGAACGACGCCCGCACCGACTCCGCCAGGGGATAGCCGTGCGTTGTGCCCGGGGTGTTCTGCGTCCCAAACAGCCAGCCATGCCGGGCGGTCAGCACCAGGTCCGGCGCGAACTCCTGTTCTTGCGGCGCGATGTTGTCCTGCCAGAGCATGTGCCGGGTCAGCGTCACCACGGCATCCGGGTACCGGCTGGTGGCGGTCACGTACAGCCAGGTCTGTTCGTCGTGGAACCGTTGGAGAAACTGCAGCGGCACCCGTTCCAGCAATCCCAGGGGGTCGGCAGTGGGGCTGGGATGGGGGGCGAACGCGACCTGCCCCTGCGCGGTCGGTTGAGCGCGGTCGATGGGGGTGTACCGCAACAGCCAGCGTCCATCCCCGGCGTGACGCCGCCGCTCGATCACCGCCTGCCCGCGGTCGGCTGTCGTAATCAGGATCGACGTCGGAGAGAGCTTCGTCAGCACCAGGTCAATTGGCATCTGCCGCGTCCCGTCGTCGTGCCGCGCCTCCAGGCGGGCCAGGTACTCGGGCAGATTCACAGCCGGGGCCGCAGGGGCAAGGTGATACGCCAGCAGGTCGGCGGCCCGATTGGGACCACTCCAGTCTCCCGTGGTGTAACCCCCGCGAGGCAGGTAGACCCGCGCCGCACCATCAGAGTCGCCATCGATGAACACGAACCGCCGGTCGCCATCTTCCGGGTGCAGATTCTGGAAGCGGTGTTGCCGAACCGACAGTCCCAGTCCCCCCCCAACCCACTCCCCGCCCGCGTTGATCTGCCGGGGGTGAAAGAAAACCTCGTTGGCCAGATCGAGCCGGGCCAGGTGCGAGGTCTGCCCCCCCAGGTGCCCATGGTCGCTCACCAGCAACAGGTAGGTCGATTCCAGTCGGCCCTGGGCGGCGAGCGCCGCGGTCACCTGACCCACCAGCTGGTCGGCCCGGGCGATGGTCCGCCGGGTGCTGCCAAACTGACCCCGGCACTCCTTGTGACTGACCGAGTCGGTCTCGGGGAGCCAGATCACGGTGACCAGCCGGTCTTGCGCCAGCAGGTGCCGCAGGGCGTAGTGCGCGTTGGCATCATCGATGTAGCGCCACGCCTGCTGGGCCTGCAGGTAGGGGAGGCTGCGGGCCAGGCTGCGGGTCCAGAGGCTGGGCGGCGTCTGCGTCATCACGGGCAGAACGCCCGTCGCCCAGTCCGATCCCCGCGCCTGCAGATGATCGTACAACGCCGGGGTCTGGCTGCTGCGATTCGCCCGCCACTGCTCTGCGGCACCATCCCCCTGCAGCGTGGCGACCAGCCCCGACTGCCCGTCATGCAGCAACCGGTCCACTCCCCGAGGGGCCAGTTGCCGGGAACTGCGTCCCGGTCCCATCGGTTCCAGGAACGAATCGCTCCGCAGGCGATGCCGACTGAACCGGACCTGCCCCTTCAGCCCATGCCGATCGGAGAAACAGCCGGTCCACATGGTCCCGTTCGACGTGATGGTGTCGGAGGGGAAGGCGGTGAACGCGTTGACCAGGTGAGTCCCCCCGTGCACGAAGTGCCGCGCGATGTTGGGAATGTGCCCCATCGCCGCCAGCTCTTCGACCACGTCGGGACGCAGCCCATCGACATAGAACACCACCGCCCGACAGCCGGGAGCCGGCCCTCCGCCAGTCAACCCGACAGGGACCTCGGTGCGGTAGTGCAGCGGACGCACCTCCTCAGACCGGCTCACCTCGGCGACGAACGCCCCGGTGTTGGTTCCGGGTTGAGTGTCGTTGATGCCCAGGTAGAGTCGCCCCCCATGCGGGACCACCAGGCTGCACGCCGCCCCCACAAAGAACGGGCGGCCCGTGCCAATCCGCGCGATGAGGCAAAAGCAGGGAGCCGGCCCCACCCCCGCGGCGGGGAGCGGGAACTCTTCCCCGATCAGGCTGTCGGGGTAGTGAAAGGTTCCCTGCGGGCCGACCGTCCGCTCGACGCGGTCGGTCCCCTCGGAACCAAGCCGCGGAACCTGCAATTGCCCACTCGCGACCACCGTCAGGGCTTCGCCCGCCGCGATGTCGAACCCGGTATCGGTCCAGGCGGCGTTCCCGGGTACCACGACTCCGCTGAGTGACACACCGGGATCGGGCAGTTCGACCAGCGGCCCCGCGCCGGGCGGAGTGCAGCCACTGCTGGCCAGCATCAGCCACAGGCAGGCCAAGCCTGGAACAAGCCAGGAAAGCGGGCGGCGGGTGGCGAAAGGAAAGGGGCGCATGGCGGATCGAACGGTGTGGTCCATCACAGGGGGTCGCGCCCCGGGCCGTTGCCCTGCCGTGCGGTCGCCGACGAAAATCGCTCCCCCAACGCTCGAAACCGGCGACCTGCCAGGGTCCATCCCAGGCTGGGTCGAGGCGTCGAGCGGTGGTTGATCGGCGTCAGCCAACAAGTCGCACAACAGGCACAACCGCGATTCCGGGTGCCGGAGATAGAATCGTCCGCCCGCGAAAAACCGGCACAATCAAACCGGAGTCGGGACCGGCCGGGCCTCCACAGGATGTCTGACGTGCCGACTGCCCAATCCCTGCCAGCTTCACCGCCCAGAAAACCTGGGTAATCTGTAACGATTGGCAGGAGAGTCGCCTTCCCCGCGCCTGTTCGCGTGACCTGTTGCGTTGCGCAGTCGGGGATTATTATGAAGCCGCTGTCGCCCTGGGGCGGGACGGTTTCGCCCCACGTGAAGGCAGTCGAGCGCTTGCAGGGAACCGCGGTGATGACCGATTTTCACAACCAGCCGGGAACAGCCCGGGGGCTTTGTTCGCAACTCCGTCGGCTCGCGGGTGGCCTGTCCCGCCCAACTGCCGCCCGACTCGCCGCCTGGTGCGTGCTGGCTGGGTTGAGTTTGCCGGTGGCGTCGGCCGATACGGCGACCGCCATCAAGGCGATTCAGCAGGTATCGGCCGAGGGGAAGGGAGCCACCGCAGCGGTGGCCG
>CAIUHT010001241.1 GCA_903898975.1 uncultured Planctomycetaceae bacterium | reverse complement strand
TCCCCACCGCGACTCAATTCCCGCCGACGGTTCATCAGGATGATGGACCGCCACATCCCCACCCAGACACGGAGGTCTGTTGATGTCCTCAGCCGCCACCGGCTCTCTCGGCGCGTTGCTGATGATCGCCCCCCTGGCTGCGATCCCGGTGTTTGCCATTGTGGGCATGCCGCGGTTCAGCTCCATGGTGGCTGCGTCCGGGGAGCAGGAATACTACGAGATCGACTCGGCGGCCGAAGCGGAGACGCCGGCTCAAACCAAGCTGAAAAGCTCTCGCGACCGAGATTCCGGCAACGGGGCTGAGGCGGGAGCAGGCCCGGCTCCGTCGAGTGCCACTGGTGAGCGAGGGACGCGTGGTTTGGGGCGTCGAACAGCCAGCGCTCGTGACGCCCGCCGTCCCACACGCGGCGACCGCGTCCGCACGGGTGACACCGAAGAAGAGTCGGGAATCGAGCGGTTTGAGCCCGGGCTGGTCTGGCCCAAGGCCCCGCCCGAGTCCAAGCCGACCGTCGCCACCGAGTGGGCCGAGTCCACCACCGATCTGTTCTCTGACCCCGACGCACCAGCCGGGAGTGGCCGCGATGTGGGGCAGCCCGAGAAGGAGCGGTGGGTCGAAATTGGTCGGCGGATCCGCGACCTGGGAATTCGCCAGCATCAATTGAGTCCCGACACGGATGCGTCCGGTCGCTTGCGGTTTGTGTTGACCTGCCTGGTCGCGCAGGCGGGTGAGCCGACGCATCGGTTCAGTGCCTCGGGAGCCACGGCATTCGAGGCGATCGAGGCGGCTCTCGATCGGGTCGCCCGCACCGTCGAGCGGCCCTAGTCCGGTGGAGATGGCTCTCGGGAACCGAATGGTTGCCGGGGATGAGTGTGCTGTGTTGGATGAGTGGCCGCGACCCCGGGTTGCGTTGCCGGAAGAAATCGCCGCTCACCGACACCGTGCCGGAGTGGCCGCAAGGGCTTGAACCATGTGGGGACAACCAGGTCATCCACTCGCCGTGCGGCCTGCTCCCTTCGCCTCACCGCCAGCCAGCACCTCCTGGTGGCAGCGGGGAGCGACAGGCGAGCCCCGCACCGCGGTCTCCGGGACATTGGCCCTGGGGTTGCGAAGCGCGAAGATGGCCCGCGTCGAAGCGGTGCTGCTGGTCGCCGGACAGGCGGTTCCCCCGCGACGCCTGGCCCAACTGGCGCTCCTCGCCGACGCGACCGAGGCCCGCACGATCGTCACCAAGCTCAACACGGTCTACGACCAGTGGAGCACTCCCTTCCGGGTCGAGCGGGTCGCCGCTGGCTATCGCCTGCTGACGCGTCCGCACTACGCGCTCTGGCTGGGGAAGCTGCATCTGCGGGAAGCCAACCATCGGCTCAGTCCCCCCGCGCTCGAAACGGTGGTGATCATCGCCTACCGGCAGCCCCTGACGCGGGCCGAGATCGAAGAAATTCGCGGGGTGAGCTGTGCCGAGATTCTCAAGCAGTTGCTCGAGCGGGGCCTGGTGCGGATCTCGGGAACCGACGATTCGCTGGGGCGCCCCTTTTTATTCGTGACGACTCCAGTCTTCCTCGAGACGTTTGGGCTGCAGGATCTGAGCGAACTCCCGTTGGCGGAAAAACTGCGGTGGAGCCCGCGTGATCGCGATGCAGCGGACGCGGGCCCGGGCGCGGCGGACAGCCGCGACGAGGGGGGCGAGTAATCCGCAGTGGGGCTGAGTGTCGCCAACTTGTCACGAGCGATGGCTGTGGCGCGGGGATGGCGGCGAAGGGGAGTGCGCGGTGAGATCGCCGGGCCAGCTTCACACTCACTGGCGTCACTGGCTCACTGCGTCACTGTGCGGCGAAATCACTGAGCGGCGAAATCACTGGGCGGCGGGGCCAGTCAGGACGAGTTGGTCAGGCCGGTTCGATGAGCAACCTCAAATTGGGGCCCTGTACGGTCGTAGCCTCGGTCAACTGGGCGCCCTCAGGAGCGAGGCGGCCATTGAGTTCGAGATCGGGCCGACCCTGGATGTGCAGTGCATCGCCACGCCGAAAGAGCACCAGGGGAGCCGACCAGCTGGTGCACGGGATGTGTGGGGTGCGGCCGGGGCCGAGCAGGCAGAGGTCGTGCAGCAGGATGACACTGTCGAAGCCCTGGGCGTGACGGTGGGGTTCGAGGACGTGGATCGTCGCCGAGGCGGACAGGGGAGAGGGGCGTTCAACCCGCAGCCCCACTGCGCCCAGCAGCAGAGACTCCCGCGTCCCCAGGTCAAACCGTTCGGCGGTGGGGCCGCCCGCCCGTTGGACCGGAGCGTGCGCCTCGGCCCACCACCCTTCGGCTCCGCGGTGCAGGGTGAGATGGCGGCGGGAGAGAGGACCGCGAATGGCGAGGTCAGGAGGGACGGCGGCGGCCGCCGACCCGACAGTCAGGCGTTCGGGGAGCCACAACTGATGGCAGCCCTCGCAATCGATCCGCAGTCGCCACGAGAGATGAGGGGCGGCAGGCGTGTCGCTCATGGTCGGGATCATCGAGAACGGGGGGCTGGGAACGTACGACGCAACTCGGCAGACAAACGACTCAGCAATCGACCGGCGGACGCGTCAGGAAAGAGGCTGGTTGAGGTTCGAGAGGTCGAGAGGTCGATGCGGCGGAGCATGGTTTGCCCCCAGCTTTTTCGGAAGGCGGGGAGCAATTGAGGGACGGTGAACGATCGCTCGGCTGGGACTGCGAACGGCAAGCCGCGGAATGGAGTCGAGTCGCACGCGCGCTGGCCTCGTCGCGGAGGGGGTTCGTTACAACATTTGGCCGAGGCCGCCCATGTGATCGCCCTGGCATGAAGGCCGCCGTGGTTCCCAAGGGGCGTCACCAACCGGGCCGCGGACCAGGCAGGGGTGCCACGACCGCTGTCTGCAACCTGCGGGAAAGATCACGTTCCAATTCGTGCAGGATATCCGATACCAGCGGCCGACCGATACCTGGGTGAGTGACCACTTCGTTCACGGGGGGAACCGCTCTCGCGAACGTGTACGGACCGCGGATCCCTTTTTGAGGTCGCGCTCAGAGAGAATCCGGGAGTCTGGGCGGATTGATTTGCATCCTGGCCCAGGCAGCACTTTCGAAGGGCCCGTCGAATGATCGATGAATCTCGACTGTGTCGCTGCGTTCAGAGCGCTTGGGAAACGCCATCGCCACCCGCCGGTCGGTGACCAGCGGGTGGCGGAGGGCGAAGATGACGAGCCGGGGGAGTGCCGAGGCAACAGGTTCGGCAACTCCCCCGGGGATTCGAAGAGAGATCAGCGGGATTCGCGTTCGGCCAGCACTTCGTCCGAAGCGACCGTCGCGGCGGGCTTCTCGAAGTAGGCGTCGATCTGCTGGGCCAGGTCCTCGGGGACCGCTGTGGGGGACGAGACGGGAATCAGGCCCGTGAACTTCCCTTCCGAGTCCAGCAGGCGGCTCTGCACGTCGAGTTGTCGATTCAGATTGGCGACCAAAGTGCGGGCGCGGGAGAGTTGCGAATCGTCGAGTTGAACCCGGCTGGTGCTGGAGGCGGTCTGGATCTGGCGATGTCGCGATTCGAGGTGTTCGATCTCGACTTCGAGGGTCCGCCGGTCGTTCAGCATCGAGTCGAGCTTCTGCCGCACCGCCACCAGGGCCTGCTCCCGCTGATTCCGCACTGCCTGCCGGCTGGCGAGGGTCGATTCCGCGGTCTTGAAGCGGGCGAACCGCTGGGAGAGATCCGACTTGAGATCGGCGGTGGTGTAGGTCCGGCCGGCGAATCGGTACACCGGCTGGTTCTGTTCAATCTGGCCCCGCAGCAGCAGGATCTCTTGCTTCTGCTGGCCCAGGCCGGCTTCGCACCCGGCGATTTCCAGGTTGAGCTGTTCGAGGGCGACCTCTTCCTCGGCGATCACTTCCAGGCACTTGCGGATCTCGGGGCCGAGATTCTCGACCAGGTCGCGAGCCCGGCGGATCTCGAATTCGACCGGGACATTCGACCGGAGGGCCTGGCGGGCCTCGGACCCGGCCACGGTGACGTAGCTGAAGAAATCCCGGCCGAACGAGACCAGGCCGAGGGCAGTGACGGCGGCGAATCCCCAGAGGGCTTTCTTGAGCATGGACGTGGCTCCTGTGATGAATGAGTCTGCGGGTGCGGGTGGCTTCCCGCCACTGCGGGCCCCGTGTGGAGAGACAATTCGCCGGTCGGGGGAGAATCTTGAACCGCGGGGGAATTTTTTTCGTTTTTTTTCCCAAGTGGTCGGTTTGCGAAGCCTTGGGGTCTCGAGATGCGCTCTGTGGAGGAGTTTCCAGGGGTGCTGACCCCGGCCGGGGGCCTGTGATTGGCTGTTGCGAGCTGGGCCAAGCGGCGGCGGCAGGAGCCGGGACAGTTCGGGAAAGGCGAGGAGGCGGCCTGAGGACTGCGGGAGCCGGACGTGCGGGGAAAAGTGAGGGAATGTGGTTCTGCTGTGGGCGTAAGGGGCGGGCGTTGGGGAAGGGCGTTGAGGGTCAGGAAGTGGGCGAACT
>CAIUHT010001240.1 GCA_903898975.1 uncultured Planctomycetaceae bacterium | reverse complement strand
TCGGTCTCGCGGCCAGCGAAGACCTGCGAATCGCTGTACATGCTGCGCCCGGTGAGACCGGCCAGCAGCAACCACAGCAGCACCGTGCCCACCGTGATCCAGGTGAACGTGTCACCGGCGCGGGCACCAAACGCGCTTTGCCCGCCCATTCCGCCAAAGGCCCCGGCGAGTCCTCCCCCGCGGCCCCGCTGCAGCAGGATCACCACGATGAGGAACAGCCCCGCCAGCAACAGCAACGTCAACAGGAAGTACGACATCTCGCTTTGTATCTCCTCGAGCCTCAGGCGCCACGCAAGCCGCGCGCAGCCTCGACAATCGGCAGAAAGTCATCCAACTTCAGGCACGCTCCGCCGACCAGGGCGCCATCCACGTCGGGCTGCTCCATCAGGGCCCGGGCATTCTGCGGCTTGACGCTCCCCCCGTACAGGATGCGGGTCGCGTCGGCCACGGTCCGATTGTAGCGTGCAGCCAGCCATTCGCGTAAGTGCTTATGGGCCGACTGGGCCTGCTCGGTGCTGGCGGTCAATCCGGTCCCGATCGCCCACACCGGTTCGTAGGCAATCACGACCTTGTTCAGCCGACTGGCGTCAATCCCCGCCAGCGACCCCGCCATCTGCCGATCGAGCACCGCTTCCGTCTGATTCGACTGCCGCTCGGCCAACAGTTCCCCCACGCACAACAGCACCCCCAGCCCGGCGGCCAGGGCTTTATCCACCTTCCGCGAGATCAGCTCGTCGGTTTCGCCGAAGATCGTCCGCCGTTCACTGTGACCCAGGATCACCCACTGACAGCCAACGTCGGCCAACATGCCGGCCGAGACCTCCCCGGTGAACGCCCCCGAGACTTCATTGCTCGAGTTCTGGGCCCCCAGTTCGACCGCCGAACCGGCCAGCGCCTCGCCCGCCACTCCCAGGTAGGGGAACGGGGGGCAGACCACCACCTGAACCCCGGGGTGGGCGGCCCGGCACTGCGACGCGAGGCCGGCGCACAAGGCCCGCCCCGCATTGCGGTCGAGGTTCATCTTCCAGTTTCCAGCCACCATCAGTTGTCGGGTCATCGCGGTGCTCGTGGTTCGTTGATCTGACGGCCGAACAGACCGGCCACCTTGCGCATCTGGTCCATCACCTGCTGATACTGGCCGGGCAACAGCGCCTGCGGGCCGTCGCTCATCGCCTTCTCGGGGCAACTGTGCACCTCGATATGCACCCCGTCGGCCCCGGCCGCCACCGCCGCCAGCGCCATCGGGGGAATCAGGGCCGGGCGGCCCGTCGCATGGCTGGGATCGACCACCACCGGCAGGTGCGACAGCCCCTTCACGTTCGGGACCAGCGACAGGTCGAGCAGGTTACGAGTGCTGTTGTCAAAGCTGCGAACCCCCCGCTCGCACAGGATGACCCGCTTGTTCCCCCCCGCCAGGATGTATTCGGCCGACATCAGCAGGTCGATGACCGTCGCGCTCATCCCCCGCTTCAGCAGCACAGGCCGCTTGGTCTGCCCCACCTCGCTCAGCAGATTGAAATTCTGCATGTTGCGGGCGCCGATCTGGATGATGTCGGTGTACTGGTCCACCAGTTCCACCTGCCGCGGGTCCATCACCTCGGTGCAGACCGGCATGCTCAGCTCGTCGCCCACCTCGCGGAGCAGCTTGAGCCCATCCTCTCCCAGCCCCTGGAAGCTGTAGGGACTGGTCCGCGGCTTGTACGCCCCACCCCGCAGGATGTTCGCGCCCGAGGCCCGCACCGACTGGGCAATCTCCCGCAGGATCTCGCGGCCTTCGATGGCGCACGGACCGGCGATCATCCCCAGGTGACCCCCCCCCACCTTGACCCCGAAGCCCACGTCGAAGCTCGAGTCTTCGGCCTGGTACTCCCGGCTGGCCAGCTTGAACGGCTTCAAGATCGGCACCACCTCTTCCACGCCCGGGATCGCCCGCAGCGGGGCGTTCCGCACCAGGTCCTCATCGCCGATCACTCCGATGATGGTCCGCTTGATTCCCCGGCTGACATCGGTCTTCAAACCGAGCCGATGGATGTGCTCCACGATGTGGTCGACCTGCTCCGTGGTGGAGTCAGGACGGAGAACAATGATCACCTCTGGTCACTCCCTCTCGTAATTCGCCGACAGGCTGGCACCGGGCCCGTCCCGGAGTCGCCAATCTGCCTGAGCTGCACCGGCCCCGCAGGACTGGTTTGTGGTCACCAACTTGGCTTGCCTGGTCTCTGCTGCGCCTTGCCGCCCTTGTACCTGCCGCCCTTGTATCTGCCGCCCGTCAACCGACAACTCGCGAATCCACGCCCCTTCCCCAACAGCCGGGTCTCGCGACTCCCACCAACTCCTGAAGGTGCCCAACTCCTGTCAGAACCTCTCGGGTCGCTGCGGCACCCCACCCCGAGTTGGGGCTGGGCAAGCACCCGCAACGAACGGCGAACACAGGTCCCGCCGGGCATCCCCTCCGCTGAATGCCCCCCGGACCAAGCCGGCGTTGCGCCGCCAAAGGTCTCTCGTTTGGGCGACCGACTGAGCGGTCATCGCCTCGGGAAACCTGACCCGGTCCAGCACGCCCG
>CAIUHT010001239.1 GCA_903898975.1 uncultured Planctomycetaceae bacterium | reverse complement strand
GGGCAATGCGAGGCGTGCCAATCGGATTTCGAACTCGACTTCGCGAACTCGATTGAGCTGGTGTTTCGCATCGCGAGTGACATCGCGCCGGTCGAGTCGGGGGTGTATTGCATTGGTGGCCCCGCCCATTCACCGCACGTGGTGGCCCAGGTGCGGGTCGCGCCGGGGGAGCGGTTCCTGCTGGACCTGCAGCTGGGGGAGGGGACCTATCGCCTGCGGGGACCGCAGCTGCCGTGGCGGCTGGACTTCCGGGTGGTGCCACGGGCCTCGGCGACCCGGTGGAGCCTGGCGCTCGACCGGGGACCGGACGCTGGCTTGTCGCGCGAACTGCGGCCGGGCAGCCAGACCTTCGAGCTGACGAACCAGGCCCCCTACGAGATCGTGGCCCGGGTGGAGCGGCAGGCGAGCCGGGCCGACGCCTGCACCGCCGCGCGGGCGGCGGCGCATCCGCTGTTCCGCGAGCTGTTTCCGGGGGAGTGCCTGGCCCCCGAGCAACTGGTGCATGTGCAGCAGGTGACACTGCTGGCGACACAGCTCAACGACGCCGACCGGCTGTTCGAGCAACTGGGAGACGCCCCGGCGTTTGGGCAATTGCATGCGCACTTCCGCGCGGTGGACGAGATTATCCGCCGGGAGGGAGGGGCGCTGGTCAAGCTGGTGGGGGAGGGAATCCGCGCGGTCTTTCCCGAGCCGCTGCTGGCGACACGGGCCGCGGTGGCCCTGGGAGAACTGACCGAGTCGCGGCTGCGTGTCGCGGTGCACCGGGGCCCGGCCCTGGTGGCGACCATCAACGAGCATCTCGATTATTTCGGCGCCACGGTGCATCAGTCCGAGCAGTTGCTGGAGCGGGCGGCCGGACTGGGTTCCACGACGCAACCGGTGGTGCTGCTGTCTGAACCGGTCGCGAGCGACCTGGCCGTGGCGATGGCAGTGCGGGGTGGGGGACACTCACTGCGGGTGGTCGCGCCGAGTGCGACCCAAGTCGCCGCGACGACTCCGCCGGTCGCCTTCCAGTTGCAGTCGCTGTCAACGCCCGGCAGGCCTGGACCAGCCACAGCGGGCCCTCCCGACAAGTCGTCGCCGGACTGACGGCGGGGCGGTCGGCGACATCGGGGGTCGGGCGTCGGGGATTGGGCGCAGCTTCCTGAAGCGGCGTGGCAAGTCGCCGGACAGCAGCGAGGGGACGTGGCGTTGCCGCTGGATGGCAGTGAGCGCGAGGCTTGCTGGCTCGCCTGATTTTCGTGGCGTTTGGGGTCAGGCCCTGGGGCAGCGCCCCGCGGAAACGGACGGGGCCCTGGGAGTGTGGCCGCCGTTGAGCAGGATGCCCGCCTTACAGGAAGTTTCAGCGGGCTGGCAGTTGGTCGTGCAGGAAGCGGGCGATGTGTTCGACGGCCTCGCGTCCCTCAGGGAGGAGGGGATCGTGCGACTGAAAGACGTGGAACATTCCGCGCCAGATTTCGAGATGCACCGTGGCCCCATCCTGCCGGGCCTTGCGGGCGACTCGCGTACTGTCATCGCGCAGCATTTCGTGCTCACCCGCCTGCACGAGCAGGGGGCAGACGCCGCGATAGTCGCCAAAGACCGGTGAGGCGAGCGGATCCCGGGGGTCGTGTTCCCCCAGGTACAGCTTGCGGAATTCGGGCATGGTCCTGGAACTGATGATGGGGTCGGCGACAGTTTGGAGCGATTCGCTCGCCAGCGTCAGGTCGGCGGCTGGAGAGATGGAAACCACCCCGTGCGGGAGAGGCCGCCCTTTCGCCCGCAGCGCCAGCAGCGTTGCCAGCGAGAGGTTTCCTCCGGCGGAGTCTCCGGCGATGAACGTGCCCCGTGCCTCTGCGGGCCCCTCGGGGCCGTGCTGGCGCAGCCACTCGTGGGCTGCCACACAGTCGTCCAGGCCGGCGGGAAAGGGATGCTCGGGGGCCAGTCGATAATCCAGGAGCAGCACGGCACAGCGGGCCGCTTTCGAGAGATGTCCCGCCAACGGAAGGTAGAAACCTCCCGACCCCGAGACAAAGCCCCCTCCATGCAGGTAGAGCAGTCGCACGTGCGGATCGGCACCAGGGGCCAAGACCCACTCGGCGGGTATCTCGCCCACCTTGGTCGCCTTGGTGACCACCCCTTCGACCGTCAGTGGCCGGCGGGTTCCCATCCCTCGCCGAAGCCCCTCGAAATCGAACCCGTTGGTGCCGAACGGCGTGTTGCGACGGAGCTTTTCGAGGTAAGCCACCCCTTCGGGCGAGACCTGTGCGGGAACTTCGCCCGGTTTGCGAGCCGGTGGTTCCTGGGCGGGCAGCCCGGGGAGCCCCGCGCTCCAGGCCAGGCCGGCCAGCACCACGCCGAGCAGCCTGAACGGTGCGAGGTTGTCTCCC
>CAIUHT010001238.1 GCA_903898975.1 uncultured Planctomycetaceae bacterium | reverse complement strand
TACTACAACACGAACATCCACCTGAACCCCACCAATGTGTGTGTCTACCGATGCGTGTTCTGCGCGTTCCGGTCGGATCTGAAATCGTCCAAGGGGTACACGTTCAGCGATGACCAGGTGCGGGCGCGGGTCGAGGAAGCACGACGGCTGGGAGCGACTGAGATTCACGTGGTGGGGGGGTTGCATCACCAGAAGGGATTTGACTGGTATGTGAACCTGGTGCGGGTGATTCATGAGACATGGCCCGACCTGCACATTAAGGCGTGGACGGGGGTCGAGATCGACTGGTTCGCGTTCCAGACGAAGAAGCC
Organism: uncultured Planctomycetaceae bacterium; assembly: GCA_903898975.1. GTDB lineage: Bacteria > Planctomycetota > Planctomycetia > Planctomycetales > Planctomycetaceae > UBA10511. The sequence goes on along the minus strand of CAIUHT010001238.1, from coordinate 2,831 downwards.
CGTGCGCTGGGTGCTGGAGCAGTTGCGGGAGGCGGGACTGGGGAGCATGCCCGGGGGTGGGGCGGAGATCTTCCATCCGGAAGTGCGAGAGCGGATCTGCGAGCACAAGGCGGACGCGGAGGGGTGGTTGAACATCCATCGCACCGCTCACCAGCTGGGCCTGCGAACCAACGCCACGATGCTGTACGGTCACATCGAGGAACCGTGGCACCGGGTCGATCATCTCTGTCGATTGCGGGCCCTGCAGGATGAGACAGGAGGATTCCAGACGTTCATTCCACTGGCGTTTCACCCGGAGAATACGGGGCTCGACCATCTGCCAGCGCCGAGCGGCCTGACTGACCTGCGGGTGATGGCGTTGTCGCGGATCATGCTCGACAACTTCGATCACATCAAGGCGTACTGGATCATGCTGGGAGAAAAGACCGCGCAGACCGCCCTGAGTTTTGGGGCTGACGATCTGGACGGGACCGTGGTGCACGAACTGATCTACCACGATGCCGGTGCCAAGACCCCCGAGGGGCTGACGGTCGATGCGTTGCACCGGCTGATCCGCGAGGCGGGTCGGGAACCTGTCGAGCGGGACACGCTGTATCGGCGGGTCCATCGCGACCACAATGACGCCCGGTGGCGAATTGGGGAGCCAATTGTGGTGGGAGGCCCGCGAGCCGCCACGCTGATGGCGGGTTCGCACTGACGGTTGCGTGCGCTGGCCACTGGGTGAACTCGGGGAGCCCGATTTTCGTTCACGGGGCTGTAACAACCGCAGGACGGCACTGAGAATCAGTCAGGACCATCGACAGGTCGGCCCCTCCGGTTCAGTGTGTGAATCGAGTGGTCAGCCGTGATTGGCCGAACTGGTGCCTGAGAGAAGTGAACTCTTGCGCTCTTGGCCGCGCGGTGTGCGGAGAGCTTCAGACGGGCAAGTGCCAGTGAAGCGACTGCCGCGGGTCCATGTGAACGCGTTGCTGCTGCGAAGCGTCTGGGTGGAGAGGCTCAATCGCAGGGGCTGGCGCAGGCCAGCGGAGCGAAACAGGGGAGCACGCCCCGATTCGGCCAAGTGGCAGCGGACTGGATGGGAAGCCTGCGGCGGGAGCGGCCCACGAGCTGTACGGATCGCTCAGTGAAGATTTTCGTCAGGGACGCGTCCGCTGGGCGAGGTGGATCGGCAGTTGTCCGCGGGGAGGGGTCCAGCTGAGTTCCAGCCGGTTCACCTTCCAGAAGCTGTAGCCGATGGTTTCGCGGTACTGGTCGTAGGCGATTCCCGGCCCAGCGATGTAGGTGATGATTCCAACGCGGTTCTTCTGCAGGGGGATTTCCGCATTGGAGGGGAACTCAAGCAGCCAGTCCTGGACGTTGGCCTCGTGGTTGTAGTTGCCCAGGCGGCGGGTTCCGACGAAGGGTGCGGTTCTCTTGAAGGAGTCGGTTTCGGTGTTGCCCCAGAGCTTGAGCCACTCTTTGGCGTCCTTCAGTTCGGCCGCTTTTCCATTCACGCCGACCCACTGCTTGATGTCATAAAGGTTGGCCGAGCCGATCCACTGGCGCCCCTCGGTGCGGTTCTTGCCGGCTTTCAGCAGGTTGGAAGAAAGCCATTCGGCCTGAAACGCCGAGGCCTCGGTATCGATCGAGATCCGACCGGCGTAGGTTCCGCAGTTCAGGAATTCCTTGGTCTGCAGAACCGAGTGGCGGATTTTGCAGGTGAAACTGTCGCCCTCGGTTTTGTCGGAGCGGGCGAGCCCGACCACCTGGGGGGTGAAGGCGAGGGAGTTGTCGAGGACCAGCTGCTGTTCGCCGGGGGCATCGGCCTCGATGGCAACGCGTCCCCCCATCAACTGGCTGTTGCGGACGACGAGGGTTCCGGGGGCCCGCCAGGAAACCAGGGCAGTCCCCTGCTGGTTGATTTCCGAGACCGAGCAGTTCAGCAGGCGGAGTTCGCCTCCATCGACGGTGATGGCCGACCAGGGGATGCGCTTGGTTTCGCGGGGGGGTTCCATTTGCAGGCGGAGCCCCTCGAGGGTGACCCGGCCGGATTTGACGGCGACCATGTCGCGTCCCTCGGGTTCGGTTTCGGGTCGATAGCGTGTTCCGCGCTTGTTGCGACCCACCTCGAACCGGAAGACGGGGGTGAAACCGTGACCGGCGAGGATGGTGATATCCTTGTCGAGTTCAAGGTGGCCCAGCCGCCAGGGGCCGTTGCCGTTGACGCGAATGGTCTCGCCGGGCATGGCGGCGGCGACCGCCTCCTGGAGCTTGGAGAAGCGGACGATGGGCTGACGATTGGCCAGCTCGAATTTTTCCTCGTATTCGCCATCGAGCAGGCGGGAGATGTCGCTTCCGAGATTGGCTTTGCGCAGGAAGAGGATGGCGAAGCAGGTGTCGGAGAGGGCCTGCTTGTCGGTATCGGGCCAGGCGGTGGGCCAACTGCCATCTTCTTTCTGATCTTTGAGGAGAGCTTGGGAGCCCGTGGCGAACCACTCGGTGTTGCCAAGTTTTTCGAGTCCGAGGAGCACGCCCACGCGTTCCACCGACCAGAGGAAGTAGCGGCCAATTCCGGGACCGATGCCGGCGGCGAACTCCCCCGAGCGCTTGAGCCCCTTGGCGAAAATCTCGTCGTCGAGGAGGGATTTGCGGGGAGGAGCGGCAGCGGCGCCCCCCTCTTTCTCGGCTTCTTTCTTGGCCTCGCGAAGTTCCCAGGCCCGGGCGACGGCGAGGCAGAAGACACCGGCACCGGTCATGGCGGGAGAGGAAACCTGCTTGGGGAGTTTTTCGTCCTTGGCGTAGCTCCAGCCACCATCTTCGGTCTGGTTCCCCTCGAAGCGGCTGGTGACACG
>CAIUHT010001237.1 GCA_903898975.1 uncultured Planctomycetaceae bacterium | reverse complement strand
CTCCCGCCAAGGTCGTGGGCGAGGGGCAGGGACGCGGCAACAGTGGCGTCTACCTGATGGGCCGCTACGAAGTGCAGATTCTCGACAGCTATCAGAACAAGACCTACTTCGACGGCCAGGCCGGTTCGCTCTACAAGCAGACCCCTCCCATGGTCAACGCCTGTCGGCCGCCGGGAGAATGGCAGACCTACGACATCCTCTTCACCGCGCCCCGCATGGATGATCAGGGCAAAGTCACCACTCCCGCCTTCGTCACCGTGCTGCACAACGGGGTGGTCGTGCAGAATCACTTCGAACTCAAGGGGGGAACCTTCTTTGAACGCCCCCCCGCGTACGATCAGCCCCACCCGGCCAAAGGTCCCATTCACCTGCAGTTTCACGGCGACCCGGTTCGGTTCCGGAACATCTGGATCCGCGAGATCAAACCGGCCCCGATCGCCGGGTAAACCAGGTGAGTCGTTCCAGTCCCGCGATTCGCACCGGAGCAGGTTCTGTCGACGGTGCGACGCGGGTTTCGATTTGTCAGCCCTGCGCGGCACCCAGCCAGTGAAGCCCATGCACCGCAAGGCTCACCGGAAACTGGCAGGCCGCAAGAAGGAGTTGTCTGATGTCATTGGTGGCCCATCCGACCGGACAGTATGCCTTCCTGCCCGGCATTGCCCCGTACTCGGGGGGAGTGGTGTCGCTCCCCGGCAGCGAGATCGTGCATGTCACCCTGGCCACCCCGGTTCCGTGGCGGCGCGGGTTTGAATTCATCGATCGACTGCTCGGGAGCGAGGGCCGGCCTCGTGCGGCCCTGTGTGGCATCGAACTTCGCTCGCCCCGCCCGTTCACCTTCGCCGGGTTCGCCCAGTTCAACGGACTGTATGCCCAGGTCCTGCGGGACTGGGGGGTGTTTGTCGAGGGAGTCAATCCCGTCGCCCGCACCAATGTCGCGCCCCATCCCGAATCGCTCGGCGAACCCTCGCTCTTCGCTTTCAGCTACACCCGTCCCGCCCCTGGGACCGCCCCGCGCACATTTGTTGTCGCCGGTGGTGGCGAACTCCCCGAGGGCGTGTTGGCCCCCGAGGCAATCATCGCCCTCGCTGATCTCTCCCCCGAGGGACTGCTCGCCAAGGCCCGCTTCGTGCTCGGGCTGATGGAGGCCCGCCTGCACGCGCTCGGGGGCGACTGGTCCTCCGTCTCGGCGGTCGATGTCTACACCGTCCACGGTCTCGATCGCGTGCTCCCTGAAGTGCTCATCCCGGCCCTCGGCCCCGCCAACCTCCAGGGAATTCACTGGTTCCCCTCCCGGCCACCCATTGAGCAGATCGAATTCGAAATGGACCTGCGGGGTGTCCGCCAGGAACTGCGGCTCTCTGCAGATGGCTTATGACCGCGCGTGCTGATTCCCGCCCACTGGCGGCAGGCATTTCGATCCGCGGGGCCCGTGTCCATAACCTGCGGTCGATTTCCCTCGAACTCCCCCACCAGGCACTCATAGTCTGCACGGGAGTCAGCGGGAGTGGAAAAAGTTCCCTCGCCTTCGACACCGTGTTCGCCGAAGGGCAGCGCCGTGGCCTGGGAACTCTTGGGCCAGCCGTGCGACTGCGTGTCGCCCACTGGCCCCGGCCCGACTGCGACAGCCTGTCGGGACTCCCTCCCGTGATTGCCGTCGGTCAGCGGAATGCGGGCACCAGTCCCCGTGGCACACTCGCCACGCTGGCCGAGGTTGCCCCCTTTCTGAGGCTGCTGTTCGCCCGCGGAGGAGTGGCCCACTGCCCCCAGTGCCGCCAGCCGGTGGTCTCGCAGACCCTTGAGGAAATTGTCGAGTCGGTCTGTGCCGGAGAGGTGGGACGACGGGCCCTGCTGTTGGCCAATGTGGCCCGGCACCGGCGGGGGACACACCGCGACACCCTGGCCCAACTCGCCCGGCAGGGACTGGTGCGGGCGCGGGTGAATGGCGAGGTGATCGACCTGTCGCTCGTGACCGAGTTGCCCAAGGGGCGGTCTCACACCATCGATGCAGTGGTCGACCGCATCGTGTTTCGCGAGGGGCTGCAGCAGCGGGTGCGCGATTCGATTGCCCTGGCGCTCAAGCTGGGGGAGGGGGCCTGCAGCGTCTCGACCGAGACTCCGGAAGGCTGGGTCGATCGCACCTACAGCGCCCAGCACACCTGTGTGCCGTGCGGGCTCGCGCTCCCGGGACTCGCTCCCCAATCACTCAACAGCAATACCCCCGAGGGGGCCTGCCCGAAGTGTGCCGGGTTGGGCTGGCTCAAGAGCCCCTCGTCGGCAGGCTTGGTGTCGCGGGGGACCTTACCGGGCGCGTCGAAGAGAGCCGGATCGCGGCGGGCGGATGGCTTGCCGACCGAGCGACCGACCACGGACTCGACCGCGCCGGTGCAGTCGGCTCCCGACCAGCGCCTTTGCGACGAATGTGGTGGGGAACGCCTGGGGCCCGTGGGGAGACAGGTGGTCTATCGCGGGACCACACTGCCCCGTTGGTTCGCCCAGACGGTCGAGGCCGCCGCAGAGTCTTGGGAACAGTGGTGCCGGGCTCCCGACCCGTTGCTGGAACGAGTGGGGAGCCAGGTCGCCACCCGGCTGAAGTTTCTGCAACAGGCGGGACTTGGCTACCTGGGTCTCGACCGACCCACCGAGACGCTGTCGGGGGGGGAGTTGCAGCGGG
>CAIUHT010001236.1 GCA_903898975.1 uncultured Planctomycetaceae bacterium | reverse complement strand
TCCTCGACGGATTCACCTCCGCCCTCGAGCAGCTGCAGGTCTCTCCCGCCGGGGTGGCCCGGGTCCGCGCACTCCTGGCCCGGCGAATCTCCCAGGTCTCCCGCACCGCCCGCGAGTCCATCCGCAAGGTGAAGCTCGGGGGGCTGCTCGAATTGGAATTGAACGCCAACGATGCCGACGCACTCGCCGCCGACCCCCTCGATTCGCTCTTCCGGGAACTCGATTCGCAACCGCGTCGCGTTTTGATCGCCATTGATGAATTCCCCGAACTGCTGCGGGCGATCCGCGACTCTGGACCGCAGGGCGTCCAGCGCCTGGAAGCGTTTCTCCACTGGCTGAGGGCACTCCGGCAGTCACACGCCCGGCAGATTCGCTGGCTCCTGTATGGGTCGATTGGACTCGACGGGTTCCTCGAGCAGCACAAGCTGTCCAAGTTGGCCCACGGTCTGCTCCCCCTGGAGCTCACTCCCCTCTCCAAGACCGAGGCCCTCGACTTCCTCCAAAGACTCGCCGAGACCCATCGACTCCCGCTCGATCTGCCCGCCCGGCAAGCCATCCTGCGCACACTGGGCTGGCCTCTTCCCTACTTTCTGCAGTTGATGTTCGAGTCGCTTCGCTCGCTCGACGCCACCCCCATCACGCCCGCCCACGTGGAGCAGGCCTTCCGGAACCTGCTCCAGCCCAGCCGCGTGATGTTGTACGACCACTGGCGTCAACGTCTCGAGATCCAGCTGGAGCCCGAAGAGCGCCGACTTGCCCACGACACGCTGGTGGCTCTCTCGCCCGCCATCTCGGGGCTGACCCGCGCCCAATTGTTGAGCGCCCTCATGCTCCGCCGTCCGCAAGCCAACCCCGACGACCTCAACGAACGCCTGGGCAGCCTGCTGCTGGTGCTCCGCCGCGATGGTTACGTGGTGGATCTCCCCGCCAAGTCAGGGCGCAAGTACGCCTTCCGCTCGTTCCTGTTGCGAGAATACTGGAAATCGCGGTTCCACGACTGACCCCCCCCCGCCAGCCCTTGCCACGATGCCCACTCCACTCCCTCCTCCAGTCCACGGCGTGCCGACCCTGCGGCGTGTCGCCGAGTACAACCCGCATCAACAGGGTGATGCCGAGGTGATCGCCGGGTTCATCGCCCGCAAGCCGCTCCTGGCCCGGCTGATCGCCGAACTCGACCGCCTGACCCCCACGTCCCGCGCCCAGCAGCACCTGGTGCTGGGCCAGCGCGGCCTGGGAAAGACCACCCTGCTGCTGCGCCTCGCCGCCGAGCTGAGGCTCCCCTCGTTTGCCTCCCGGTTCCTGCCTCTCACCTTCGCCGAGGAACAATACAACGTCGACCGGCTCTCGAAATTCTGGCTGAACTGCCTCGACGCGTTGGCCGACGCGCTGCAGAAGCGGGGTGATCGGCAACGCCTCGAGACCGTGGACGCGACCGTCGACCGGTGCGAGCGGGAAGCGCAGCGTTTCTCCCAGAAAGACGACCCCCCCTTCGCCCGACGATGTCTCGACGAGCTGCTCGGGCTGGCGGGGCAGGAACGGCTGGTGCTGCTGCTCGACAACGTGCAGCTGATGTTCGAGCGCCTCAGCGAGCAGGAACAGCATGTCCTGCGCGAGGTGCTGATGCGCCCCGGGGGACCGGTGCTGATCGCCGCGGCACCCAATCCCGTGCTCGCGACCGAAAGCTACACCGCCCCGTTCTACGATCAGTTGCAGCAGCACTGGCTGGCCCCCCTGACCGCGGACGAGATGGTCGCGGTGATGCGCGAGCTGGCCCGGGCCCACGGGCGGGACGATGTCGCGGCCCGGGTGGTGGGGCAGCCTGCCCGGCTGAAGACCCTGCACCTGTTAACAGGTGGCAATCCGCGGGCGATGGTGCTGCTGTTCCACCTGTACGCCGAGGGACTCTCCAGCACGGTGTATGGCGACCTTGCGGGGGTGCTGGACCGCGTGACCCCGCTTTACAAGGCGCGGTTCGAGGAGTTTCCTCCGCAAATGCAGGTGGTGGCCGCGGCG
>CAIUHT010001235.1 GCA_903898975.1 uncultured Planctomycetaceae bacterium | reverse complement strand
GGAGCCTGTCGCCTCCTCAACGACAGGCTCCCGCGGGTCATTTTCCTCGCTTCGGCAACACACCTTCGGGATGCCTCTCCTTCCAGGCGTTCCGGAGGTGTGGTTATTTCCCGGGCCCACTGGCTTTGGCCCACACATGTTGGTCGCTGTCACTCTCGAAAACCGGGCCTGATCCCACTGGGAACTGGCCAGCCTGAACATCAGGGTGCTAGAATCGGAGGCGTTGTTGGCCGCATGAACTTCCCCCAGGCGAAACGAGAGACGTGGCACCGGAACAGCGCGATTTCGACGAATTCCTGGAAAAGTTCCGCAAGCATCGCGACCTGATGACCGAGGAGCTCCACAAGGTCATCGTGGGACAAGACGCGGTCATCGAGCAGATCCTCGCGGCGATCTTTACCGGGGGACACTGCCTGCTGGTTGGCGTCCCCGGTCTGGCGAAGACGCTGCTGGTCTCGACCATCGCCCGCATTCTCGATGTGAAGTTCAAGCGAATCCAGTTCACCCCCGACCTGATGCCATCCGACATCACCGGGACCACGGTGCTGGAAGAAACCGACACCGGGGCACGCAACTTTCGCTTCGTTGAGGGCCCGGTCTTCACGAACGTGCTGCTGGCCGACGAGATCAACCGGACGCCTCCCAAGACCCAGGCGGCTCTGCTGCAGGCGATGCAGGAGCACGAGGTCACCATCGGGCAGACCACCTATCCGCTTCCCGATCCGTTCTTCGTGATCGCCACCCAGAACCCCATCGAGCAGGAAGGGACCTATCCTCTTCCCGAGGCCCAGCTCGACCGGTTCATGTTCAACATCAAGGTCGAATACCCCACGCTGGCCGAGGAAGAGCAGATCCTCAGTTCGACCACCTCGGGAGAAAAGCCCGAAATCCGCAAGGTGCTCTCGGCCAAGGCGATCCAGTTCCTGCAAAAGCAGATCAACCAGATCCAGGCGACTCCCCTGACGATCAACTACATTGCCCGGCTGGTGCGGGCGACCCGCCCGAGCGATCCCTCGGCTCCCGAGTTCGTGAAGGAACTGGTCGACTGGGGAGCGGGACCCCGGGCGGGGCAGTACCTGATTGCCGGGGCCCGCGCGGTGGCGGCAATGGACGGCCGGCCCAGCATCACGGTCAAAGACGTCCGGCGCATCGCCGTGCCGGTGCTGCGCCATCGCCTCTCGACCAATTTCCAGGCCCAGGCCGAGAATATGCGGTCCGAAGATGTGATCGAGCGGCTGCTGGTCGAGGTTCCTGAACCGACCATTCCCAAATACGAACGGAGTTGAGGCGTTTCCCACCACTCCTGCCCCCCTTCCCGCCCCCAGCCGTCCCGCCCCTTTGGCAGGGAGCGGACATCGGCCGGGGTGAAGCCCGCCGCAAGGGGTTGCTGGCCCGGGGCGCAGTGATGCCGCCCCTTACCCCCTGCCCGACATACTCCTTGCCTGGTGACACGATCCACCGGCCGCCGCTACAGCCCGGACAATTTCCAGCCGGGCGAGACCGCCAGACCGTCGCGACGCGTGCCACCAAGGGTGTTCTGTTCCTGATTGTCCCGAGGGTGCTTCCCCGCCATGTCTCTCTCGTCCCTTCCACTCAGTTATTGCACCAACGTCCATCCCGGCCGGCAGTTGGCCGAGGTTCTCTCGGGGCTGCGGCAATACACCGTGCCCCTGCGGCGGGCGTGGGGTGGGTCGCTGGCGGCCGGGCTGTGGCTGGCCGCGCCTGTGATGGCCGAATTGCGGTCGGCCGAGGCGGTGACCCGCCTGCGCGAGACGCTGGCCGAGGGGCACCTGACGTGCCATACGCTGAACGCCTTCCCCTATGGGGACTTTCACAGCCGGCGGGTCAAGGAGCAGGTCTACCTGCCCGACTGGACCCACGCGAACCGGCAGCAATACACGCTGGACTGTGCGCGGGTGCTGGGGGAACTGCTGCCGGAGGGGGTCGAGGGGAGCATCTCGACCGTTCCCCTGGGGTTCAAGGAACTTCCCCGGGGGGCGACATTCATCGAAGATTGCCAGGTCCGACTGCTGCAGACGGCCCAGGGGCTGGACCGACTGTGGCGGGAGACCGGGCGCATGATCCGCCTGGCGATCGAGCCCGAGCCCCTGTGTGTGTTGGAAACAACCCCAGAGACCGTCGCGTTCTTCGAGGGGCTGTTCGCAGCCGGGGCCCAGCTGGGGTTGGAGGAGCTGGCCCGGCGGCACCTGGGGGTCTGCTACGACGTCTGTCATCAGGCGGTGGAATTCGAGCCGGTGGCCGCATCGATCGACACGCTGCACCGCGCGGGGGTGCGGTTGAACAAGATTCACCTTTCGAGCGCGATTGAACTGCGCGATCCCCAACGCAATCGAGAGGGACGCGAGGCGCTCGCGCGGTATGTGGAAGAGCGCTACTTGCACCAGACCGTCGCGCGGTTGGCCAGTGGCGCGGTGCTGCGAAAGACCGACCTCACCCGGGAACTGGCGCTGGATCCCCCGGCGGAAGTCCTGACGGCGAACTGTTGGAGAATCCACTTCCATGTGCCGGTGAATGCCGAGACTCTCGGCCCCCTGCACACCACGCGGGCGGAACTGGGTGCCGCCCTGCAGGCGGTGGCGAGGCTGCCGTACGCTCCGCATCTCGAAGTGGAGACCTATACGTGGGAGGTCTTGCCCGAAGAGGGAGAGGGGGCGGGGGCCCAGCGCTCAGCGGAATGGTTGGTGGCGGGCTTGTCGCGCGAATTGACCGCCACCGCGCAGTTGGTGAACCGGTCTGCGGACGCGGTGTAGCGGCAGGATCTGCAACGCAGGCTGGAACCCGCTGTCAGACCGGCCCCTCGCGCAATCCCCTGCAAGGACAGACCGGGCACACGTGTGCAGCGAGTCTATTTCGCGTGGGAACGAGGGAAGGTGCGGCAGCAGTAACGGCCCCGATCAATGGCTCGCGACCACAGCATTATCCACACCACCGGGCTTCATCGCGAGTCCATTGCATCGGGTTGTTATGCGTCTGGCGACGGGCGCAGAGCGCCGGGCTCGGGCAGCAACTTTGGGGCATCGCCTGCTAGTCCGTAGACCTCCAGCCCGCTCAATATTCCATCTTTCTCGTACACGAAGATGCCGCTCAAGGAATCGTCGCTCCCAAAATAGAAATCGGCGATTGGGTGAACGCCCGGCGGGGCTTCAGGCATGCCTTGAATGCGGAAGTTGATGCTCGCACAGCCGCACGGACATCGCCAAGGCGTGACCTCAGCGACTTCGAGTTGCGACAGAAAAGCCGCCGCCTCGGGATCGCCGTGTTCGAGCATCCATCGCACCAAGCGACGTTCGGCGTCAGTCAGACGGCGGTTGCCTTCGCTCATCGGAGAGTTGACCGCATAACGGCAGGGGTAACGGGGCCGCCGTCAAAAAACTTTGCTCTCAAAACCCGCGTCACCGGCGGCTCCCGTTCACCGCATGGTTCGGCTGTTGCTGGGATTCCGGTGTGGGGCTGCCGAGCGTGCGCGGCGTGAGC
>CAIUHT010001234.1 GCA_903898975.1 uncultured Planctomycetaceae bacterium | reverse complement strand
TTGAATAGCCAAACTCTTCAAACAAGAATCTCTGCTCCTCTAAACCAGCACAGCCGCTCTCACAGGTTCGCCCCCCCCGCCAACCGCATCACGACCGCCACCGCTCCAAACCCCAAACCCCAAACCCCCACCCCGACCCCCGATGCCCGACCCCCGATGCCCGATCCCCGATCCCCGATCCCCGACCCGATCCCCCCTTGCCACGCCTCGACCTCCAGCATACCGGCTCAGATTCCGGTTCAACCCCAGATTTCCAGAAGGCACCTCGAAACACCGCGCTGCACCCCCTTCGCTCGACCACCTTGGCTTCGTTGACCGGAACGCCTCTCGCCCTGAAGCCAACCCTCCTGCACTCAACCCAACCGCAGGCTCCACGCGCACCAACGCCCCGAGGAACACGTTGTCCCTCGGGGCGCTTGGAACAAAAGTCCGCCTCAGCCCCATCGCTGTCGCGGCAGTTCTTACTGCGGCGCGGCGGGCTTCTGCAGACGCACCAGCAACACCGGTTCGGTCTGCTCGGCACCTGTGTGCAACAGGCCCGGCGCCTCGTCCTGCGTCAGGTTGTAGAGGCCGGTCTCGAGCGCCAGATCGGCGTTCTTGCCGTCGGCGAACCCGATCGCCGCCCGCTGCGTCTCGAGATTCGCGGTCCCCTTCACCGGACGAGAGACTCCGCTCGCCTCGTTGTGATAGGTCCCCGCGATGGCTCCCGTCTTGCTCACCGCCAATTCGATCACCGCCTGGGTGTCGGTCGTTCCCTCCCGACTCAGCGCGAAGACACCCAGTGGCATCCACTCCTGGGGCTGGTCGACAGGCGGGGCGGCCTGCACCAGCGCCTGGGCCTGCTGGGTGTACTCGGCCGGAGTCCCCGCAGCCTGCCCGTTCACATACACGGTGTTGTTGTCGTAGTAGACGTTCCCCCCGGTGCCGTAGGCGTAATAGACCGGCTGGGGCTGTGACACCAGCGCGGCCCCCACAAACGCCCCCATGGTGGCCCAGGACGCCGCCTGCCAGCCGTAACCCGGGGCTCCCCACCCACCCCAGTAGGCGTACCCACCAGGAGCGTGCCAGCCCGGATTGTTGTAGCCGTTCCAATACCGGCTCCCGGCGTTGTTGCGGACCACATTCCCATTGTTGTGCCGATTGTCGACCCACTGCTGGCGGTTGTCGTTGTAGTTGGTCTTGTTGCCAATGTTGATGTCGCCCGTGTTAACGACCGTGTTGCCCCCCTTGTTGGTCCGATCGCCCACGTTGACATTGTTATTCGTACGATCGCCGATGTTCGTGTTGCGATCCCCAACCTTCGTGTTGCGGTCACCGACATTGGTGCGCGAGTTGTCGTTGCCCAAGCCGGGACGATTGGCTTGACCCTGCCCCATTCCCGGCAGCCGACCACCTCCCTGGGTGTTCGCCTGGCCGGGCCGGTTGTTGCCCGCTCCCGCAACCCCGGCGTTGCCACCGAAGAAGTCGTTCATCGAGCCGGACGGCTGCCGGCCAATCCCATTCCCCGTCTTGGCGGCTCCCGCCTGGGGCGTGCCTCCCAAGCCGGGACGGTTGGGGTTGGTGGCTCCCCCAGTCGCCGGTCGCAATCCACCGGGCTGGCCCGCCCCCGGCTGACCAATTCCCGGCTGACCAATTCCCGGCTGAGCGGGCCGCTGCGGACCGGCCGCCGGCGGCGCGGGACGAGTGGCACCTCCGCCCGCGGCCCCGGCACCGGGGCCAGCGTTCCCACCGGGCCGACTGGGGGACGCGGGTCCCTTGGCCTGGGGTCCGACCATGGCGGGACCCCGGTTCGCGGCAGGCTGTGGGGCGGCTCCGCGGTTGCCCGGCGAAGGTCCGCCACCTCCCGCCCGGCCACCTCCTCCTCCGCGACCTCCCCCGCGCTGGGCGAAGGCATCGTTCAGGGGGACCACTGCCAGAGTGGTCACCAGCACCAAGGTTCCAACCGAGATTTTGCGTGGCATGTTCTGTCTCTGAATTCCTGTGAAGCTGTCCGTAAGAACGGAAGTCTGTGTGAGTGCGCGTGTGGTCATTGCGACGCCTGGCGAGCGGGCCGGGCCCCAAGTGGAGCGCGCCCAGCCCGGCCAATCAGCGAGGTGCCGGGACCAGCGGACGGGGAACGCCGGGCCGCTGGGGAACTCCCGGGACCAGCGGACGACCGGGGGCCGCCGGAGGGGCGGGGGGAACAACACCGCCCGGCCGAGCGGGAAGAACCGGCTGAGCGGGCCGCAAGGGCACAGCGGGAAGGGTCGCCGCAGGGGCAGCGGGGGCCGCAGGCACCGCCGCAGGCGGGGGACCAGCCGCCGCAGTCGCCCGCACGACGGTGAATTCGTCGACGTCGGGCTGCATTTCCCCATCGACATCGCGGTTGACCGACTTCCAGGTGAAGGAGTTCTCATCGAGGCGGGTGAGGACATTGATCGAGCCCGCCTTCGACCCGTTGGGCAACGTGTACTTCGAGCGGATGGTCCAGGTCTCTTCCAGTCGTGACCAGACCTCTTCCCCAAAGCCACCGGTCCCATCAAAGGTCCACGAGCGAACCTGCTTGCTGTTGGGGTCCCAGCCAATGACCTGCAGGCCCGGCAGGGTCGACTCTTCATCGAGCGCGACCCGGAAGGATCGCACGAGGAAGGCACCGGTCCCGGTCCAGCGGCCATGGAATTCAACCCCCGGGTTCTCCCCCTCTTCGACCCAGTCGCCAGTCAACCAGCCGAGGTCAGCGAGGGGATCTTCCACAGGAGTGGCGGCGGCCGGTTCAGCGGCTGGGTCGGCGGCCGGTTGAGCAGGCGCGGCCGGCTGCGCCTGACCGGGCTCCGTATTCTGAGAGTACAGGGTCCGGGCAGCACCCCAGCCGAGGGCCACCGACAACCCTGCCACCAGCCACATTCTTCCGGGAACAATCCCTCGCATCATCGCACCTGATCAAGTTCACAGGGTTGTCGAAACCAGCCAAGGTGTCGCGCAGGGGCACAAGCTCGGCTGCCACGTCCAATTGTGAGAGATAACACGCGCGAATGACAGTCGGTTGGTGAAGATCCCAATCAGCGACGCAGGGCGCGGGAAGAGAGAGTTCGCCCCCGGCAGGATCGCCATTGTGCTGCCAGGAGATTGTGGTGGAAGCGATCAAGGAGACGGTCAGCCGGCGGTTGGCTACGGGGCATCGCATCGGAAGCTGGTGCTGGGTTCGGCGTCACCAGCGCGGAGCTCCGCCAGCACACACCGCCAAGCCACACCGCCAAGTCAGGTCCGCCAAGACCGATCCGCCAAGACCGATCCGCCAAGACCGATCCGCCAAGACCGATCCGCCAAGACCGATCCGCCAAGACCGGT
>CAIUHT010001233.1 GCA_903898975.1 uncultured Planctomycetaceae bacterium | reverse complement strand
TCTCGGCGGGGTCGATCTGATCCAACGACTGCGTCGGGAGTCTCGAGAGGCGACGAACCTTTTCCCACACAGCACGTTGAATGGTTGTTTTGAGGAACAAGAGAGGACCTTCGAGGTCGCCACGCAATTGGTTCAAATCCTCGACATTCTTGGATTGCAACGCGTTGAGAACACGTCGAATCGACGACTGCTTGAGCGTGTCGAACGAAACAAGTTTCTTGCGACTCTGCAACGCGAGTTGATAGCGGGCAAAGCTTTCAGGAAATCTCTCCCAGAGCAGGGTGCCGATCTCCTTCACCATTCGTTCCCGTTCCGCAAGGTCACCTCGCCGCTCCGCTTCGTCATCGTTCAACTGCGAGTCATCGCTCATGAGTGGCTTTCCGGTGGGAGAGGCTATTTCCGTACTCCCGATCGTCAAGCCTGCCTTGGCAGAGGCTCGCCGACCAGGTTGAAGACGAAAACTACCAAATCCACAGGAAGTTACCATTCCTCGCGCCAGTTTCCTGACTCGGCAACCAACCCGCATCTGACCCACCCTTGGTCCGAGAGACGCATGAGTCAACATGTCTGTCAGAAAGCCACAGCCCGGAGCACATTGCTCCGGGCTGTGGTGACCGCCTCCCATTCGACCGTCACTACCATCTGACGGGGTAGTACCGCTTCGAACTGGCCTGGGTTGTCGTCGCGTTGTTGTTGATCAGGATGGTGGCTCCCTTCACCCCGTTGGCGGGCGCCGCGCTGAACTTGTAGCTCAATCCCTGCCGGTAGAGAGGCTGGTAGTAGCCAGTGTTCGTCGCCGTATCGACCACCCAGCGCACCTGGGCCTTGTTCCCCTCATCCACCTGCTTGTCGGCGTCGTAGACGGGCCAGACATCCCAGGTGACGGCATATGGCACCGCGTTGGCCACGACGCCACACTGGGTTTCTTTCAGCCCACTCAACTCCCCTTTGCCCACAGCGTCCTTCAGGGCCGCCAGGAGGCTGAATCCCCGTCGCCCGCTGCATTCCGCAGCTTGCTCCTGGGCGGTCTGAGTGATCGACAGGTCGGCGTCGGTCATCAATTCCGCCGCAAAGCCAATCTCGCAGAGGGCCGTTCCATCGTTCCGTTTGCGCTCGATGAACGAGAAGATCCCGTAGCCGATCGCGTACTCGACCCCGTCGGTGACAATCCTGAGCCGCTTTTGGCCCTGCTCGACATAGGTCGACCCGCTCACGCTCACCTCTTGCGGAATCTTGCCCTTCGTTGAGAAGTTCAGCGCCACACTCTGCTTCGAATTCAACGTCGACGTTGTGGAGCGCGCTGTCACCAGGTACTCGCCGACTTCACACTGAGGCCCGTAATCCCGCGGGTCGTCCAGGTCCCAGGTAATCACCATCAGGTGCTGCTCGTCGGCGAGCCACTCAATGTATGCACCGACTTTCACGCTGCGGCCCCGAACGGTCAGCTTGTCGACAATCGTTGCTGTCGCGCCGGACATCGACATGCCGAACGCCGGGTTGGTGTGCTGCAGTCCGATCAGGTAACTCAGCTGCAATTCGGCCCACCAGTTGTTGTCGAACGGGTTCTTTCCCTGCGCCATGGGCGAGATCCCCGTGACGTCACAAGTCGTCCGCAAGACGCACCCCCGCAGATTCATGGCATTCACCACTGGCTTGCTGCGATGGTTCGCGAGGAGTTGCGCGTAGAAACCCGGTATTGTCTCCCGATCCAGGTCCGAGCATTTCACATCCCAGTAGGCGCCACCAGGCTCCGGGATCAGATCCGCACGCTCTCGAGGAGTCCCATTCGCAGCGTATTCCTCCGGTGGCTCGATTTCATCGGCGCTCACCGACGACGGAGCCAGCATTGGCACACACATCGCGGCCAACCACACCAGGCTCAGCCACGCCGACCTACTCAGTAACCGCTTCATGTCGCGTCCTCCAAAAAGATCAGAGCTCTCAGTGTCGGGGCAACCGCTGTCCCCCGCACTCCTATAAAGGCGGCCGGGCGATGATTCCGGGGAAATTTTTCGAATTTTTTTCATTGCCTGTTGAGTCCCGCGCAGCCTGCGACCAACCCCCCCCCCCCCCCCGGCTGGGGCAACGCGCCGAATCGCTCGGAGTCCCGCGCAATCGCCCTTTCCTTGCCGTCTAAAGTCACTCCCTCTTCATCTCGGGCTTGGGGCAGTTCGCCGGAAACATGGGCCCCTCTCTTCTGCTCTTGCTGACCTTTCGGCCCCTGCTCCAGGTCGGCCAACGTCCCCCGCAGGTGGCGTTGTTCCCAACCTCCCGGTTGACGGCTCGCCTTGGCGTCGCGAGAGTTTCGGGACTCCATTCGCAGGGCCCTGCGCATCTTGACGGGTCGTGCCGTGCGTCGTCGAAGTCAGTTCGGCCCAGTCCCTCGCCGCCAAACGATCCCGTTGCTGTCCGAGCAGCCGGTCGCCGCCTGGTCCCTGTCGGCCTTCAACCGTGCTGGGGCACGCGACACGAACATCGATCCCTGCGCCGGTTGCCGCTGGTGCGACTTCCACTCCTGAATTTCCCGTGAGAAAAAACGAGGCCCCCCATGGACGCTTGCTCGAAGTGTGGATCCCGGGAGATTGCGCGGGATGTCAGTGTCGCTGTCGGGGAGTCCGCGTTGCGATTGACCAAGCGGGTCGCCCTGCACGACTGGGCGATTGCGAATCTCATCCCCGAGGTCTGCACGACTTGTGGACACGTGGAGTTTCGGGCGACAGCCTCCTCAGAGACGCTCAAACCACTCCTGAAACCGACCTTCGTGCCGCGCCTGCATGAT
>CAIUHT010001232.1 GCA_903898975.1 uncultured Planctomycetaceae bacterium | reverse complement strand
CACCCGCGCCCGCCCCACATTGACCAACGCCTCTTTGGCCATGGGGGTCTTGGGATAATCGGCGGCGAAGCTGAGGAAACCCTCGATCGCCTGCGTGAACTGGCCCCCTTCCAACTGCTGTTTCGCCGTGTCAAACCGGCGATTCATATGCTGGCGACCCAGCACGAACCAGAGCGTTCCCGCGATGAGGGCCAGGGCCAGCATGCCAACGCTCAGGCCGACAACCAGCCGTGACTGATAGAGCGATTGCTCCCCCGGCCGACGGGGCGTGCCCTTGAGCGATTTGAGCCGCTCTTTCAGGCTGGGACCTGCCTGGGCCGGCGCGGTCCCCGCATCGGGGCCACCGCGGGTCAGCATCGGCCGATGCCGCTTTTCGCCCGTCTCGACTTCCGCAAGCGCCCGCGCCGTGCGGTCGTCCAGCCGCTCCTTGGGCGAACTGCGCGCCGATTCATCCCTTGAAAGCGGGATGTCGAGCGGTTCATCCATCAGGCTGTCATCGCCCAGGGGAATGCGGCGAGCCGGGCTGGATCGCTCTGAATCGCGACCCCGTTCGCGTTCGCCCCGCTGCCCCCGTTCACTGCGGTCGCCCCGCTCATTGCGGTCGCCGCCGGTTCTACTGTCGGAATCCTCCTCACGGCCACGCTGCGATCGGGACTCGCGGGATCCCCGCTCGGCAGACCCGCCAGGGCGTTCGCGCTCCCGGTTTCCCGGAGGGGCTGGCTTGCGGGGATCGGGCTCCTCCTCAACCAGCATGTACGAGGGAACCTCGGGCTCGGAATCGAGCTTCAGTCGGACCTCGTCCCCCGCGCCACCCGTTTTTCCCGCCGCGGGAACCGCCTGCTCTCGAAAGTGAATTTCGACGTCGGCGATCCGCACCACCGCGGGCTCCCGCAGCCGGATCTTCTGCACCACCTCACCATTCAGCCGGGTCCCGGCCGGGTTGTTGGTGGCCAGCACAAACTCTCCCTTGACCCCGGTGATCCGGCACTCGATTGGGAGGATTCCCTCCGTGTCGAGTCGCACGTCGGCGGCGGGTGAGGCCCCGATGGTCAATTGGCCGCGCGGATCAAGTTCCCGGCGTTCGAGGGAACCGTCGCGTTTTCGAATCTCAAGATGAGGCATGGTGTGGGCTAGTCGCGGGGAGAGGCCGTCATGCGGATTTTCTGCACGCCAATCTCATTGGCGGCATCGATCACGGCCACCACGGTGTCGTGCAGGGCGGCGTCGTCGGCGGTCAGCAGCAGTTCGTTCTTCTGGGCCGAGAAGCGCTGCTTCAGGGCGTCACTCAACCGCTGCGACGGGGGCAGCGGTTCATCGTCAATGAAAATCGCGTTCTTGTCGTCAATCCGCACGGCGATCGAAGAGTCGGCCAGGTCGTCGATCGATTGAATGGTCTGGGTGGCCCCCTTCTTGTCCGACGAGGGGGGAGGAACCTCCATCGACTTCTGAATGCTGAAGGAGGCGGTGATCATGAAGAAAATCAGCAGCAGAAACGTCATGTCCACCATCGGAGTCAGGTCCATTTCCTCCTGGTCCAACGGCCGGCTCATGCCCAGGCTGAAGCCCCCACTGTCGGCGGCAGGGCGTCGCGGCTTGGCCGGTCCGGTCGGTGCCGCCGTACCAGCAGGCACAGAATCGGTTCCCTCCGCGAGTGCCGCGGCGACTCCCCCCGGGCCTGGCGTCGCCGTTCCCCGGCCCGCCGTTCCCAGGCCAACAGGTTCGTTGCCAGACTGCTCACCGAAATCATCCGCGGCTGCCTGTGGTCGATCGAGCCGCTCCGGCATGACGGGGGCTGGTCCCCGCTGGGGAGGGCCGGACGGAATCCGCACGGGAGCCCCGCAGGTCTCGCACTCGACCGAGCCACCGGCTGCCGAGTCGGGAGCGGTCAGCGACTCACCGCACGCGTTGCATTTGAAGCGGATCGTCATCGGTCAGCGGTCCTTGACGCCCACGTAGAAGCGGACCCCTTCGATTTCGTTGACGCCCCGCGCCACCTCCTGCACGGTGCCGTGAGACAGCCCCCGCTCGGCCTTGATGACCACGTCGGGAAGCCCCTGGCCCACCTTTTGCCGAACCTGCTGCTGCACCGTCGCCATGTCCACGGGGTTGACCAGGTCGGGATCGAGGAACATCTGCCAGCTCCCCGCTCCGCTCCCCACAACCGTCCGCACGGTGATCACGGTGGATTTCTGGGTCTCGACTCCCACTCCTGTCTGGGCCGGGGGAAGGTTCGCCTCGGTCTGTCCCGACATGTTCGAGGCGACCATGAAGAAAATCAGCAACTGGAAAACGCAGTCGATCATCGGGGTGATATCCATCTCCCCGTCGGCGACCGGCTTCTTGGACCCACCGATGCGGGGGGTGTCATCATCGAACAGGCCAGCCATGGCTCAGCTGTTGCCCCCGGGATTCCGCTGGGCTTCGAAGTCTTCGAGGAAGACGGCCGTGTTCTGCTGCACGTGGTCGAGCAACCGCCCCATCCGCACCTGGATGAACGACATCGCGAGGATCAGGGGAATCGAGACCAGCAGCCCGATGGCCGTTGTCACCAGCGCGAAACTGATGTCGCTCGCGAGGT
>CAIUHT010001231.1 GCA_903898975.1 uncultured Planctomycetaceae bacterium | reverse complement strand
GAGCATGGGGTTGGCCTGTTCGCTCCCCGCACCGTGGAAGGTCTCGGCCTGGGGATTGATGGCCAGCGTGGCGCCGAACCGCATGCGGGCGGCGGCGAGATCGACCTTGTTTTTCTCGAGGTGCGCCTGCACCCGACCGAAGGTCGCCAGCGCCTCGTCCTTCCACCGCGTCTGTTCCAGCCGGGCCAGCACATCGGCCGCCGAGACCTCTTCGCCCAGCCGGTAGGAAATGTTCCCCAGGTGGCAGAGGGCGCTCGAGAGATGCCCTTCCAGCACTTCGGCGTTCAGGTCGGAAGACTTCCGCGACCGGACCGCCCGCACGAAGTTGTCGTAGTGGTCGGCGGCCCCTTCGAACTTGCGGAGTTCCTTCCCTTCCTTGTCGTAGATGATCCCCCCCGAGTAACTGGGCATCACGGCGTAGCCGTTGGTCCCCTCGAAGATGACCCCCACCCCGGCACCCTTGAAGGGTTCGCTGGGAAGTCCGCGGACCTCGAAGACCAGCAGCTTGTCGCCGTAGTCGTGGAACGAAACCTGGGTATTGGCGGTCTCCCCGGCGTCGGTGTAGCCCACGCGCCCACCGTAGCTGAGCACCGCTTCGCCGATGTGGTCTTTCCCCAACCCCCAGCGGGCCAGATCCATCTGGTGAATTCCCTGGTTCCCCAGGTCACCGTTGCCGAAGTCCCACTGCCAATGCCAGTCGTAGTGGAATCGCGGACGGGTGATCGGGCCGAGGGGAGCCGGGCCGCACCACAGGTCGTAATCGACCCCCGCGGGGGCCTTGTAATCGCCGCGGGCGCCGATGGAAGGCCGGTTCTTGTAGCACAGCCCCCGGGCGAGCTTGATCTCGCCAATGCCACCCGCGTGCAGGAATTCCATGAACTGCCGCGTTCCGGGCATTGACCGGCTCTGCGTTCCCGACTGGCAGATGCGGTTGTGCTTGCGGGCGGTGTCGACCACCCGCCGCCCCTCGGCGACGTTGTGGCTGACCGGCTTCTCGACGTAGACGTCTTTGCCCGCCTGCATGGCCCAGATCGCCGCGAGCGAGTGCCAGTGGTTGGGTGTCGCGATACTCACCGCGTCGATGTTCTTGTCTTCGAGCAGCCGTCGCAGGTCCTGGTAGTACGTCGGCTTTTTCCCGGTCGCCTTCTCGACCACCTCGACCCCGCGCTTCTGCCCCACCTCCGAGTCGGGATCGCAGACCGCCACCACCTGGCAGTCCTTCCGCCGAATGTAGCCCCCGAGGTGATCCTGGCCCCTTCCATTCAGACCCAGCACCGCGACCCGCAGCACCTCGTTGGGGCTGTTCGAATCTTCCACCAGGGCCGCCTGGGTCGGGCGGGTGGCGGCCAGCGAGGCCGCCGCCGCCATCAACAGCGAATTCTCGAGAAACTCACGACGCGACTGCTGGTTCATCGAACGCTCCCTGAAAAACCGGGATGACGGGGGGAGAAACAAAGGCCTCTGCCACTCCACTTGCGTCCCGGGGCGAGGCCTGCCGCCGGGTCGATGTCGCTGGCCCGCCTGGTGGCGGGACGGGCACCGGGGGAACCTCGGCGGACGCCGCCTCGACCTCCCCGGCATCAAAGCGCACTTCCACCACCGTGGTCACCCCCCGCAACGACTGCGGGTTGTGTCCCTTGCGGAAGTGAAATCGCCACGTCAACGGGCCGACCAGTTGCTCAAGCCCCTGGGACTCGGTCGGCAGAAAAGCCTCAAGACTCGCCCCCGGTTCCAACTCCTGGTCGAGATTCTGATCGACCACCACCCAGTCACTGTCGGGGGACAGGTCGTAGAGGGGAATCCGCGGGGTCGACTCGCCCCGCTCGTCCGCCAGTGCCACGAAATTGTTCGCCTTGAATCGTCCCGGTCGCTTGAGGTTCTCTTCCCTCACGTACACCAGGTGGCGATCGAGCGGGATGACGGGCAGATCGCCCGAGAGGTTCCGAAACCGCACATGCAGCCGCCAGACCTCTTCCGAAGGATCGCGCTGGCGGGCGGTCTGTCGGTCGAAGTACTCGAACCGCAACGGACCGCGCGTGACCCGCAAGGGAGTCACCTCGACCGCGCCGAACTGCCGGGTTTCTCCCAGTCGAAGCACGTGCGACGCCGGGAGCCGCTGATCCTCGGGGACGTAAATGAGCGTGGTGACGCGGGAGCCCTTCGCCCGCGGAGGGGCGATATCGGGGAGATCGAGCCGACTGCGGGCCGGCTGGCGCGACAACTGCCACGCCAGGTAGAGCGCCAGCAGCGTCACGAGGCTGGCATACGTCAGCAGAGCCTGCCAGGCCCAGGTCGAACGCCCGCGCCCCGCAGTGGCCACTCCCTCGCCCAACGTCACGACCGGGGCCCCCGCAGCCAAGGGGGCACCAGGTGCGTGCGCGGCAGCAGCGTTTGGCGCCGCAGTCCCCGCGTTTGCGACTGCGGCAGTCTCTGCACCGCTGACAGGTCGTATCGCGGAAGTGGCGGACCAATTCGCCGATGGCGCCGGTGGAGTGGGAAGATCGCCCCGAGCGGTCACCTCGCTCGCGGGACCCGACCACGTTTCGGGGGGCAGTGCGGCCTTCAATGGCTCGACTCCGGCGGACCGCTCGTCGCCCGAGAGGTTGGCCCAGCCAGACGCTTCGGTGATTGTCACCTCGTC
>CAIUHT010001230.1 GCA_903898975.1 uncultured Planctomycetaceae bacterium | reverse complement strand
TCCCTGGCTCGCTCCCTTCGCCACTCCGCCCCACGGAGATTTCACCGGCATCCACTTCTGGAAAATCTCTCAGTGGGCGGTGCGACCGACCGAGGAGCTCGCCCAGAGTTCTGCGAGCGAACGCGGCGAGACTCCGGCCCCCGGGAAGAGCGCAACCACCCCACCGCCAGCGGAGACCGCGACTTCACCCCAAGAACAGGCGAACGCCTCGGCGACCGGCGACACCGACAGGGCCTCTCGCGACGGGGCTACCGGCGCGGGGGGCCGTGCCGTCACTTCCTCCCTCCGGGTGCTCGCGCGATTCGACAATGGCGATCCCGCACTTGTGGAACGGCGGGTCGGTGCCGGACGCCTCTTCGCCCTCGCGGGGAGCTGGCGACCTGCCGACAGTCAGCTGGCACTGTCGGGAAAGTTTGTCGTGCTGATGTCGCGGTTGTTGGATCTCGCGGCGGGAGCCACCGACGACGCGATCGGCCTGAGGGTGGGGCAGCCATGGCCCATTCCCGCGCGGCTGCGATCTGTGGGAGGCGAAGTTGTCACTCCCCAGGGGCAGATCCTGCCGCTCTCCGCGGGCCAGGGGGACTTTGCCGAGACAGACACGCCCGGGCTCTACACCGCCCGCCTGGGAGGCGAAGAGTTTGTGTTCGCGGTGAATCTTGATCCGGCCGAGGGGCAGACTTCACCGCTTGATCCCGACCTGCTGGCCCGGCGGGGCGTGACGTTGAACGCGGGTCAGACGGCCGCCGCCCGCCTGGAACGGATGCGGCAGGAGCGCGACACAGAACTTGAGGGCCGCCAGAAACTGTGGCGCTGGCTGCTGCTGGCCGCGTTGCTGCTGCTGGTCGCAGAAACGATCGCCAGCCTGCATTGTGAATCACCGCTGACCCAATCGGGGACCGCGACATGACCGACTCTCACGCTGCACACGATTCTCACTCGCCCCTCGGTGACGGCCCCCCGGCTACCCCCGGCGATTCGGCATCCTCTGCCGCTGCCGACGGTGTCTCCCGCCACTCGGAACGATCCCGACCGCAACCATTCCGCGACACGCACGACGTCGACCCGCAGCCTGGAGACGCATTGCGACCGGCGGGTGACCTGCAAGCGGGCTGGAGTCCGCGGACGGTCGATGCGGCGGAGAGTCGGGTCATCCTGGCGCGGCAGGCACTCGAGCAGCAGCTGTCAGCCGCGCGGGGGCGACTGCGTCGCGCAGGAGCGGCACGGGGCCTGCTGCTCGGGGCCCTGGGGGGGCTATTGGTCTTGGGACTGCTGGCCGCACTGGTCGCGCAGGGAGTGGTCTCACCTCCGTCGCGGCTGACGCTGCTTGCGGGGGGGCTGCTGGTGGCCGCGGCCTCGGCACTGCGGGGTGCCTGGCGGACCCCCGCGCCGCGGGAGGTGGCCCGCCTCATTGAGCAACAGTGGCCCGATCTCAACTCGGGACTCCTTGCGGCTCTTGATCAACGCCCCAGTCACCCCCAAGGGCGCTATGGCTTCCTCCAGGGTGAGGTCATCGCCCAAGCCGCCCGGCATGCCACCCTGCACGACTGGCGCGACATCCAGTCCCTGAAGGCTCTCCGATGGCTGCAGGTTTCGGCTCTCGCGGTGCTGGGGGGGCTCGCCTGCGGCGCCTGGTCGCTGCCGTCGCAGCCTGCGGCGAACAACGTGGCGGACCTCTCTCCCGACGCCTTGGCAACACAAACCGCGACTGGCACCCTGACCGTCGAGCCCGGCAGTGTCGAAGTCGAACGCGGCAGCAGTGTGCTGATCCTGGCTCGCCTGACCGGCCCGCTGCCAGATGCCGCGACCGTCGAGTTCCTGCCGTCCGCGAGTGCCAGCCCCGGAAGCAGCGCACCCGCGAGCGGCAGTGGGACGATCGACGCGAACGCGAATCCCGATTCCAGCTCTGGCCAGTCCGCAGAGACTGGCGCAGCGACGCCCGTCGCGCCGTTGACCATGTCGCGCAGCCTGGATGATCCACTCTTCGCGGTCCGCCTTCCCGAAGTGGTCGCCCCGCTCACCTACCGCGTCCGCGCCGGTCGCCTGGTCTCTGAGAGGTTCACCCTCGCTGTCTTTGAGTACCCGCGACTGGAGCGGTTGGATGCCCGGCTGGTCTATCCCGAGTACACGGGGCTCTCCCCCCGCGATCTGGCCGACGTGCGGACACTCTCGGCTGTGGAAGGGACCACCATCGAACTGCTGTGCCGACTGAACAAACCGGTCGCCAAGGCCCAATGGACCACGGAGGGCGAACCTCCCGTCGAACTGCGGCCCGATGCGGCCGACCCGACGTTGTGGCGGGGTGAGCTGCGGGCGGTCACGTCCCGCCGGCTGAGCCTGGAACTGCAGGATTCCGAGGGGCGGGCGAACACCCAGTCGGCCGAGTTGACCGTGCAGGTCGTTCCCAACCAACCCGCCGTGGTGAAGGCGTTGTTCCCCACGCGCGACGTCGATGTCTCGCCCCTTGAGGAACTCGACGTGCAGGCGCAGGTCTACGACGACTTTGGCGTCCCCCAGGCCGGGCTGACGTTTTCCCTGGCGGGTCAACCACCGGTCGAGGTTCCCCTGGCCAGCGACTTGGCCGGTCAGTCCCGGCAGCAGGTCGCCTCGACCATCGCCTGCGAGACGTTGAATGCCCAGCCCGATCAACTGCTCGCCTGGTATTTCTGGGCCGACGACATTGGCCCCGATGGACAGCCACGGCGGGCGATGGGAGAGATGTACTTCGCCGAGGTGCGGCGTTTTGAGGAAATCTTCCGGCAGGCCGACCCGGCCTCGGCGGCGCAACAGCCGCAGCAACCCTCCCCTGCGGGGGAACCAGGCCGCGAGAACCCCGAGGGGCCCGCGGGTGAAGTCGCCGAACTGCAGAAGCAGATTGTCAGCGCCACCTGGAACATCATCCGGCGTGAAACGGGCCCGGTGACCAGCGAGAAGTTCGCGGCGGACGTCGAGGAAGTGGCCAAGGCGCAGCGGGAGGTGTTCGACAAGGCGAACGAACTGGGCGAGCAGGCCCAGGAGGCTGAGTTGAAGCAGGCGGTTGCCCAGGCCCGCACCGCCATGCAGCGGGCCGCCGAGCAGCTGGAGCGTGCGGCCGAGACCCGCGAACGCGAACCCCTCACCGAAGCACTGGTCAACGCCCGGTCGGCGTGGGAGGCCCTGCTCAAGCTGCGGGCCCGCGAGCAGCGGGTGGCCCGCCAGAATCGCAGCCAGGGCCAATCTTCGGCACAGGCGAACCGTTCGCAACGCCAACAGGGTCAGCTTGACCAACTCGACCTCGAAGAGCCGGATGAGCGGTACCAGCAACCGCAACTGGCGCAGAACCAGCCGGACGCGGCCGAGGCCCAGCAAGACCGGCAGATGCTCAATCGGCTCCGCGAGTTGGCGCGGCGACAGCATGATCTGAACCAGCAGGTTCGCGATCTTCAGGCGGCACTGGAAGCCGAGACGTCGGCCGCCCGGCAAGAGGAGGTCCGCCGGCAGTTGAAGCGTCTGCAGGAGGAACAGCAGCAACTGCTCCGCGACGTCGATGACCTGCAGGGGGAACTCGCCCGGCCTGAGAACCAGGAACGCCTGGCAGGCGAGCGACAACAGCTGGACGATGTGCGTGAGCAGGTGCAGCGGGCGACGGAGTCGCTGCAAAAGCAACAGGCGGGCCCGGCAGCCGCCGCCGGGGCCCGCGCTGAGCAGGGGCTCGAAGAGCTGCGCGACCGCTTCCGCGAGCAGGGGAGTGAATCGGTCCGCGAGGGGCTGGAACGCCTGGCGGAAGAAGCGCGGGAACTGCAGCGTCGGCAGACCGCGCTCGATCAGCGGCTGGAGGAGGCGATCTCCCCGTCGGCTCCCAACCGCAGTCTCAGGCAGTCGACCGGCCGCAGTGAGATTGCCCGCGATCTGACCCAGCAGCGCGAGCGGCTGGGCAGCCTGCTGGAGGAGATGCAGCAGTCCGTTTCGGAACTCGAGGCCAGCGAGCCACTGGTGTCGCGCAAGCTCTACGAAGCCGCCCGCGAGGTGCAGAACAAGAACATCCCGCGAGCACTCGACGCCGCTCGACAATCGGTCGAGCGGGGCCTGCTGGAGGATGCCCGCGAATTGGACGTGCAAACCAGTCGCTCGCTCAGCGAGTTCCGCAAGGCGGTGGAAGAGGCGACCGAGAGCGTCCTCGGAGGCGAGTCGGATGCCCTGCGTCGGGCTCGGGATGAACTCCGCCAGTTGTCGCGGGCGGTCGATTCGGAATTGCGTCGCGAAGACCCGGCGGGGACCCGTGCCGAGGGAGATTCCCCAGCGGGGCGGCCCGGCGACCGCGAACCGAACACCTCCGACGAAGACTCACGCGATCTGGCGGACACTGCGGGACGTGGTGGCGAGCCGCGCGGGGCGACTCCCTCGGCCCGACCCGGGAATTCGGGGACGCCACGCGGATCGCGCCCGGGCGCTCCAACGGGCGATGACCCCAATGCGGAGCCCAACGCCGAGCCAGGCAGTGAGCCACGTAGTGAACCGGGCAGTGAACCGGGTGAGACTCGAGGTGAGAATACCGGTGCAGGCGAGTCGAATCGGGGCCCCACTCCCGACCGTCCGGGCACCACGCCGGGCACCACGCCGGGCACCACAGCCGCTGGAAATCGACCAGGTGCCGAGCGCGGGCAGACTCCCTCGGGTGAGCCGAACGCCAGCGAAAGCGAGCCGAATGCGGCACCGTCGGGCAATCGCCAACCCCCTGGTGCGCGCCCGGCTGGCCCTGCTCGGCCAGGTGAGGCGCCTCCGGCAGGCGAAGGCTCGGAAGCCACCGAACCGGGACAAGGTCAACCGGGACAAGGTCAACCGGGCCAGGGTCAACCGGGTGGCCCATCTCGACGGGGGGCCCCTCGGGGTGCGCCGGCCCGTGGTGGTGCGACGGGTGCAGGCAACACCACGCTGGCCGAGCAGGCCGCGAACGAGGCGCTCGACCCGCGTGGACCAGACTCCGCGGGCGAAGAGGACGCGCTCAACGATCTGGCCGCCCCCTTCAATGGCGGGGATTTCCGCCGGTTCACCGAACGACTGCGGGATGTGGAGGAGTTGATCGATGATCCCCGACTTCGCGCCGAGGCGGCCCGCATTCGCGAGCGGGCCCGGGCACTCAAGGCCGAATCGCAACGGCACTCGACAACCCCGCGCTGGGATCT
Source organism: uncultured Planctomycetaceae bacterium (assembly GCA_903898975.1). Classification (GTDB taxonomy): domain Bacteria; phylum Planctomycetota; class Planctomycetia; order Planctomycetales; family Planctomycetaceae; genus UBA10511. The sequence continues at coordinate 9,242 of CAIUHT010001230.1, read as the reverse complement.
GATTCGGGGCGAAATCGCCCGCCCCCTCGCCGAACTCTCGCAGCAGGTCTCTGAAGAACTGCTCCGGCGTACCTCCCGCGAGAGCGTCGTGCCCCTCGACCGCGATCCCCCCCCGCCGGGGTATTCAGAGAAAGTCCGGCGGTATTACGAGCGGCTGGGGAGGGGCGAATGACGTGGGATTCGCTCTCACTGGCGGGGCAACGCTGGTTGTGGCCCGTCGTCCTGCTGGTGCTGGTGGCCTGGGGAGCCCTGGCCTGGGCCTGGGCCCGTTCACCCCGCCGCAGCCTGACCAGTGCCCTGGCAGCCGCCCTCAAGGGGCTCGCCGTGCTGCTGCTGGCGGTCTGCGTGCTGGAACCTCAACGCACGGGAACGCGGCCCCGCCCGGGAAGCAACCTGTTCCTGCTGGTGGGCGACAACAGCCGGAGCCTGACCATCGCCGAGCAACCCGGCGGCCCCTCGCGTGCCGACCGCCTGCGGCTCCTGCTGGCGGACGAAGCCCCGTGGCAGGTCAGGCTGGGACAAGATTTTGAAGTCCGGCGGTATCGGTTCGACGAGGGGCTGCAACCCGCTCCGTCTCTGGCCCAACTCGACTGGTCGGGGGCCGCCTCGAATCTGGCGGGGGCTCTCCAATCGCTGGCGGAACGAATCGAGGGGCGACCCGTCGCCGGTATCCTGCTGCTGACCGATGGCAACGCCACCGATCTGGCGGACCTGCCCGAAACCCTTGGCTCACTCCCTCCCCTCTACCCGGTCGTCTTCGGAGGCCCGCTCGCCCGGCCCGACCTGGCGATCACCCGCGTCGAGATTGGGCAGAGCAGCTTTGAAGCGGCCCCCGTCACCCTCACCGCGCAGCTGCAACCGCCTCGACTCCCCGCGCCCGCGGCGGTCGTGCGGGTCCTCGATGAAGCCGGCGTCGAATTGGAACGCCGGTCGATCCCCGCCACCTCCGACGGCGGCCTGCAGACCGAGCGATTCCTGCTCCGTCCCGACAAGCCCGGACTCATCTTCTACGGCGTCGAGATCTTCTTTGAAGACGAAGCTCCGGGGGGCCCGGCCGATCGCCCGACCCGCGAAGCGACGCTCGACAACAACAGTCGCTCGGCGGTCGTCGATCGTGGTGGAGGCCCCTTCCGCGTGCTATACGTCGGTGGGCGCCCCGGCTGGGAGTTCAAGTTCCTCCGCCGGGCCCTCGCCACCGATCCCGAACTCGAACTGACCGGGCTCATCCGCATTGCCCGCCAGGAGCCGCGATTTGTCTTCCTGGGGCGCTCGGGCGAACGGACCAATCCCCTGTTCCGCGGCTTCGAAACCGAAGCCGACGCCGACGCCCGGCAGTACGACGAACCGGTGTTGATCCGCCTCGGGACCCGCGACCAGGAGGAGCTGCGTCGGGGCTTTCCCCGCGAAGCCGCCGAGCTGTTTCCGTATCACGCCGTGATTCTCGACGATGTCGAGTCGGGGTTCTTCAGCACCGACCAGCTGCTGCTGCTGCAGCAGTTTGTCGCCCGTCGTGGCGGAGGGTTCCTGATGCTGGGGGGCTACGACTCGTTCGCCGAGGGGTCGTATCGCCAGACCCCGCTGGCCGAACTGCTGCCAGTCTATCTCGACAAGCCCGCCCTGGCCCCCGAGGGGCCGTATCGACTCTCGCTGACTCGCGAGGGCTGGTTGCAGCCGTGGGTCAGACTGCGGGCACGGGAAGCCGAAGAGCAGCAGCGGCTCGAGGCCCTGCCAGCGTTTGCCACGGTCAACCCGGTCGCCGCGATCAAGCCTGGCGGGGCGGTCCTGGCCGAGGTCGAAACCGGCCGGCAGACCCGACAGCCGGCCCTGGTGGTGCAGCCCTTTGGTCGCGGGCGGTCGGCGGCGTTGCTGGTGGGCGATTTGTGGCGGTGGCACATGCGGCGGGAGAACCCGGAGGAGAGTGATGCCGAGCGGGCCTGGCGGCAGATGATCCGCTGGCTCGTCGCCGATGTCCCCCAGCGGGTCGAGGTGCAGTTGGGAACCGGCACCCCGGCCACTCAACCGATGCGCGTCATCACCCGCGACGAGAAACATCAGCCTCTCGACAACACGACCGTGTCGATTGAACTGCACCGCCCGGATGGCTCGGTATTGCCCCTGGCCGCCGAGCCCGATGCCACGAAATCGGGCGAGTCGGTCGCGCAGCTTCCCAGCCGGGGGGTGGGTCGGTACCGCGCTGAAGTCGCCGTGCAGGGTCCCGACGGCCAAAGCGTGGGGCGGCGGACGACAGGCTGGGTGGTCGAGCCTCAGGCTAACGAGTTTCGCGAACTCGACTTCAATCGGCCCGTACTCGCTCGGCTGGCCGACCAGACCGGAGGTGAACTGGTCCCCCTCGAGCGACTGGAGGAGTTCGTCGCCTCACTTCCCAGTCGGCGAGTGCCGATTACCGAGACGTGGACGCATCCGCTGTGGGATCAGGTTCCAGTGTACGTGGCGGCGGCCGGGTGCCTGCTTGCGGCGTGGGCCCTCCGACGACTGCGGGGATTGCCATGAACGATCATTTCCGTCGGCAGCCACACAGGCCGGGAGGCCGGCTCACCGGCTCCCGCGCAACGGCCTGGCTGCTGGCACTTGCCTGCGGCTGCCTCGCCTCAGCAGTGCCTGTGCGTGCGGTCGCCCAAGACGCTGGCGCGCCACAGAGCAAGCCTGCGGAACAGGGCCAACCAGCCGCAGAGGCGACACCAGCCAAACAGCCCCCCACCGCGGCCACCACCGCTGCGGGGGAGGGTTCCTCGTCTGCCCCCCGGCCCCGGGTGGTCATTTGCGTGGGTGCAGGGGGGACGCCCGAGTACGCCCGGCAGTTTGCCACCTGGGCCGATCGCTGGCGGCAGGCGACGCAACAGGCGGGGAGTGACTGCGTGGTCGTGGGGCTGGACCCCGACGACCCAGCCCATCCCGATCGCGAGCGGTTGCGACGGGCGCTGACCGTTCCCGACGCCACACAGGGACACCCACTCTGGGTGGTGCTGCTGGGTCATGGAACGTTTGACGGGCGGACGGCGCGGTTCAACCTGCGGGGCCCCGACCTGTCGGCCCAGGAACTGTCTGAATGGCTGACCCCGTGGCGGGGAGAGGTTGCCTGCCTGGCCTGTGCCAGCAGTTCCGCTCCGTTTCTGAAGGCGCTCGCGGGCCCGCGGCGGGTGGTGATCTCGGCGACGCGGGGAGGAAGCGAGTCGAGCTTTGCCCGCTTGGGAGGCGAACTTTCGGCAGCGGTGCTCGACCCAGCCGCCGATCTCGACAAAGACGACCAGGTCTCACTGCTCGAGGCGTGGCTGCTGGCGGCGGCGCGAGTGCGCGAGTTCTACGCGCAGGAGGGGCGGTTGGCGACCGAGCATGCACTGCTGGACGACAACGGGGATGGACTGGGGACCCCCGCGGAATGGTTCACGGGAGTCATCGCCACCAAGACGCCCAAGGGGGGGGCTCGCGCCGATGGGGACCTGGCCCGGCGGTGGGTGCTGCGACCTGCGGCGAACGAACAGGGACTGACAGCGGCACAGCGCGCTCGCCGGGACGAGTTGGAGACGCAACTGGCCGACTGGCGTAGCCGTCGCGAAGAATTGACGGAAGAAGCCTATTGGGAGGGGATCGAACCCGTGCTGATCGAACTGTCGCGACTCGCACTCTCCGTCACAATCGAGCCAGGCGGAGCCCACAAGGCAGCCCCCCCTGGGGGAGCCTCTCCCGCTGCCGACCGGGATGGTGCCACGCCACCGTCGCCCCCTCAGCCACCCCCGCAGCGTTGAGGGACACCCACCCTCAGAGCCATTCGCCGCACCGGCAGTGACCGGCTGGCCTCGCGGATCGCGCGGAGCGAGTCCCGACTCGGATGTCGGAAAAAACCGCTGCTCGCGCTGGAAACCGGACCGGGCTCACCAGCGCACAGGTCACTCCGGCCGGTCACTCCCGCCGCTCAACCCGGGCTGCGGGGTTCTGCTCAGCATCGGATGTGGGGGACGTGCTACAATCCCCTACAGCGGTGGCGTTGCCTCTGCTCCCACCGTGTGCCCTTCACCCTGGCATCTCTCGAGACGCCCGTCATGAGCCTCCCCTCGGCTGACCTGTTGCAGGAGATGCATTCATTTCCCTGCGTGTTCACCTTCAAGGTGATTGGGAAGACCGACGACGGTTTCGTGGCGCGGGTGATCGCGACCGTGCGGACCCAATTGGAACTGGAAGTTGATCCTCCCTACCACTTGAAGCACACCGCCGGGGGTCGGCATGTCTCCATCACCATGGAGCCCCAGGTCGCGAACGCCTGGGAGGTGCTGGCGGTCTACCAGGCGCTGCAACCACTCACCGGCGTGGTGTGCATCTTCTGAGATCCTGCGAACCTCGTCGCGATTTCCGCCGGGCCAGCGCTGCGCCTGGCCCCCCCTGTGCACCAGCGCGATTCCAAAGAGCACGCGCGGCGGTCAGCGACTCAATCCGCAGCCTGGCTGCGCAGGCTCGGCGGTCACCGAATCAGTGGTTCCGCCACGCAGCGGTCAAGCGTTGCCCGGGGCCAGGTACGGCTGCAGCAGTTCGAGTGTCTGTGGGGTGTGAAGAGCGTTCTTTCCGAAGCCCGGCACACCCCCCGCCGCGATGCTGGCCGCCTGCGCATCAGCGAGATTCGAGACCAGCATGACGGGTGGGGCGGCCGCTCCGTGGCGCTCCCGAATCTGCCGGAGAATCTCCAACCCCTCGCTCCCATCCCAATCGAGCAGGCGATTGACCAGGACCAGTTCAAACCGCTGCCCGGCGACCAGTTGCAGTGCCTCGGCAGCGGTGTGGGCGGGCTGAACAGTCGCGTTGAAGCGCTGAGTCAACAACCGGCTGATCGAGCTGTGGTCGTAATCGCACTGCCCCACCGACAACACATTCACCGCCATAGATCACCTGCTTTCGTTGAATCTCGCCTGCCCAATCGAGCGACCGCCCACGACTTCTCTGAAGGCCGCTCAAGCAACCGCTCCACGCGCAGTCACGCTGCCACACAGCAGGCGATTTCGGCGGTCTCTGGCCGGGATCGATCACTCGGTCGTGGGACGGCTGCGGTTGCTCCAGTGTCCGGTCGGGTCGCTGCCCGACACAAAAACTCCCTTCTGATTCCAGTCCATCCCGGCCCGGACTTCCGCCGCACAGTACCGCAGCGTCAGCCCACAGCGTCGCCGGTCCGATTCGTTCGCTTCCGAGCCGTGCAGCAGCAGATCGCTGTGAATCGAGATCTCCCCCGCCTGCAGAATGTCATCGACCGCGGCACCAAACTGCAGCGGGTTGTCGATGGTCTGATTCAGCACGTTGTGCTCGCCCGGGTTGCTCTCGCGGTAGGTGAGATGCCCATGGTGATGCGAACCGGCGATGAATCGCATGCAGGCGTTTTCGACATCGGCATCGTCAATCGCCAGCCAGACGGTCACCGCCTTCGAGGGGCTGAGGGGCCAGTAACTGGCGTCCTGGTGCCAGGCGACCGCCTTGCCATCCCTGGGCATCTTGCAGAAGAAGTGCGAACCCCAGCCAATCACGTTCTCGCCCAGCAGGTCGCGGACACAGGCGACAATGCGGGGATGGCGCAACAGGTCGAATACCCGCCCATACTTCGCGTGCGCCGTGCTGATCGAATAGCTGTCGCCCCCCGCCGCCAGGACCTTCGCCAGCAGCGCGTCGAAGTAGCCGCGGATCTCGCCAATCTCGGCGGCCGAAAAGATCTTCAACCCCCGCACATACCCGTCGCGATTGAACTGCTCGACCTGTGCCGAGGTCAGCACGGCCGGCGCGGAATTGCTCACCGGATGAAACCGCAGATCGCGCTGCATCCGCCCCAGTTCGTCCTGCCCCGGAATCACCTGAAACTCGGTCTTCATTCGCTCTCCACTCCACCACAGCCCGCTGCACGAGACCACACCCGGTCCCCAATCCACCCGACGTCACGCGACGCCGATTCCGAAGTCGCGACTCGATTCTAGCGTGTTGTCAGTCCAACCCCCCAGCCCGACATTCCCGCGGGCGAACAAAGCCCTCGCGTTCCGAGACTCCGGCACTCACTGCACTGGCAAGTTCGCGGCACTCAAGCGACTACCTCTCCACGTTCACGCCCCGCCGACGCAACCTGTTACTCCGCAGGGTGCGGTGGCTCATTGCCGGCCCGCTTGCGGGTCGCTGGCGGCGATTTTCGTGGTGGAACGGGCGCGACCGCCGGCGCTGAGTCGGGCACCGGCGGTGAAGGCGGGGGCTCGACCCGCGAGGGTGGCCCTCCAGCCGGTGGCGGCGTGTCGGACGGAGGCGGGAGAGCTTCCCCTGCACTGCCCGCCGTCGGTTCGCCTCCATGATGACACCGGGCTCCGTACTCGGGCTGTGTCAGGAATCCCCACTCCAGCGCCTCGTCCTGCACGTACTGCTTGCCCAATGTCAGCGCCGTCGTCGCCTTCGCCAGCTCGTAACCCAGGTAGAAGGCGTGCGACGCATCGTCGACTCCCAGTTGCTGGAACAGCGCGAAGGGATTCACACCGCGGCGATGCCCGTCGCGATTGATCGCGTGCAGTTCACCCCCCGTGGCGAAGAGCCGGAAGTTGGGGTCCCGCACCTGCCGCGTGAGGGCGGCCAGTTCCTCCTCGGTCGGGGCCCGCACCCGTGGATCGCGGAGCACCACCAGGCGTGGATCGACCCGCTTGGGCAACACCCGGTTCTCCACCGCATGCCGCATGATCCGCCGGGCCAGGTCCAGTTCCCGCACCGCCGTCTGGCACCACGGAATCACCTCGGTGGTCAACACGCTGCCAATGTTCAGCTCTTCGCAGAACCCGGCCAGCAGCATGTTGATGCCCGCGCTGTCGACCTCGGTCAGTTCGGTCAGGTTGCCCACCCCCATCATCAGCGGGTGGCCGGGCCAGCGATCGCGGGCCCGCAGATAGCGCCCCAGCGAGCGGGCGAACCCAAACCCGATTGGCTCCAGGATCGGATCAATCCGAAACCGCGCTCCCTCCGCTTCCAGCCGGGCGACTGTCTCCTCCAGCGACTCCCAGTCGCCCGGTTCATCGGGCACGGCGACCAGCTCGGCGGGCAACCGGGCCGCCCACTCCAGGTTCGTGCGGTTCACGCTCAGCACCAGCTCGGCTCCCGCCGCGACCGCCCGCTCGACTTCGCCCTGTTCATAGCTGTCGATCGAGACACGAAAGCCCTCGGCCCGCAGCAGCGCGGTCACCTCGCCCGAACGCGGCCAGCTTTCGGCGGGAATACACCCCAGGTCAATGAGATCGGCTCCCGACCGACGATGCCGTTCGGCCAGGGCCAGGATCTCCCGGTCGCTCATCCGCGGGGCATGGTTGATCTCGGCGAGGATCTGCAGGTTGTAGCGCGACAGGTCGGGCTTGGGCCGGGTCCCGGCCCCCAGCCACTCGGGCAGGTCATGCAGTTCCTTGGGCCCCAGCTCGAAGGGGACTCCGTAATGGGCCGACAGGCTGGCGATGTCTCCCTGGCACCAGCCCGGCAGGATCACGCGATCGACCCCCTCGGGAAGCACCAGCTTGCGCCGAATCCAATCGGCGTGCAGCAGCGCGGCGACACTGATCCCCAGCACCGCCACCTCGACCTCGCACGGAAGTCGCGGCGCGATCTGTTCGACCACCCGTCGCAGCGACGGTTCTGCCAGTCGGCCTGTCACGAACAGCAGTTTGGGCATGCGAAAAGTGTCACCAGGAAGGGCTCTTGGTCACCCGCAGAGGTGGCCCCGAGAGTACGGCTCCCAAGGAGCAATCAGTGTAATCGGGTCGCCACGTCATCCCGACGCCGGGGGAAGTTCTTTCAGCAGTTCCGCCACCGCTTCGACCAGCAAGTCGACCTGGGCGGCGGTGTTGTAGAGATGGGCCGAGACACGAATCGACCGCCGACCGTGCCAGTTTACAATCGGCACCTCAATGCGGTGGCGGCGCCACAATTCGTGCTGCCACTGGTGGGCGTGGGGCGATTCGGGTTCCGGCACCGATGCGGGGAGCGGGCAGGCAATCATCGTGCTGTACCAGTCGGACGAGTCGGCCACCATCGGCTCGCAGCCGGTCAACTCGACCATCCGCAGCCGGGCGTAGCGCGTCAGGGCATGGGAGTAGTGGGTGAAGACAGCCAGCCCTGAAGGGGGACCGCACCAGTCGGCCTGCGCGGGTGCCACCAGCCCCTGCAGGAAGCCGATGGCGGTGGGAACCGCGAGGAAACCCGCCGGGTCACGCGTCCCCATCCAGTTGAAAGGATCGAGCCACGACGAAGACCGGCCCGACAGACTGTTCCCCCAGGAGACCACCGGCGGCTGCAGTTTGCCCTGCCACCGCGGATGGGCGTAGAGGAAGCCCGACCCCAACGGAGCGGCGAGCCACTTGTGCAGACTGGCGCAATAAAAGTCGCACCCCAGCCTGTCGATCGCGACCGGGACGGCGGCGGGGGCGTGCGGCCCGTCGATGCAGACCGCGATTCCCCGCTCCTTGAACCGGCGACAGATCGCGGCGACGGGCAGGATGACCGCCGTGGGAGAGGTGATGTGGCTGACCACCAGCAACCGGGTCCGCGGGGTGACCGCCGCCAGCAGTGCGTCGACCACCTCGGCAGGATCTTCGAACCTGGGAGGGAGGCTGGCGACCTGCAGTTCGGCCCCAACCTGTCGGCACCGTTCGCGCCAGATCCGCAGCACCGCCCCGTACTCGTGATCATTGGCCAGCACCACATCACCCGCCTGCAGGGGGAACCCCTGGGCGATGCCGTTCATGGCGAAGGTGGCGTTGTCGACAAACGCGAGGTTGCGTCCCGCCGTCCCGACGAATCCCCCCAGCTCGTCGCGGGCCCGGTCGAGCTGCTCCTCCATTTCCCGCAGGAAAAAATCCATCGGGTCACTGGCCAACCGCCGCGACCACTGTTCGCGCGCGGCGGTCGTGACCCGGGCGGGCGGGCCGAACGAGCCATGATTGAGATAGGCAACTCCCGCACGCAGGTCGAACGCCTGTTGCCAGTCGGGATGCGATGCGGGCGGAGCAGCGGGCGATGTCATGGGAGAGCGAACGTGAATTGAGAGGCGCAGCGACTGGCGAACGACGCGGCCGCAAGGTGACGGGCGGGTTCAGCCATCGCGGCGGGTCCCTTGGAAAATTGCCTGGTGGGCGAGAGTCTGGCGGGCCAGGGCCAGCGCGCCGTGGACAACCATCTCTTCCCCGAGTTGGGCGGGCACAATCTCGGCCAACCCCCGAAAGGGAACGAAGACCTGCTCG
>CAIUHT010001229.1 GCA_903898975.1 uncultured Planctomycetaceae bacterium | reverse complement strand
TGCTGACCCAACCCGGCGAGTTCCGCAGTTGGATTCTCGAATTCGACGGTCACCACCGAGGTGGCGCGGGGAGCGTTGCCGGGGGCGACGATGCGATACAGCGTTTCGCGGCCAGCGTCGGCAGGAGCGGGCCGCAGGGGGACCGCGTCGGCGTTCCACCAGATGGCGATGGGACGCCAACCGGGGGCGAGTCGCAGGGGGAGATCGCGCAGAGACGGAGCCAGCCGGTACTGGGCCCGTGTTCGCGTCGTCCCATCCGCCTCGACCAGCGTGCGCAACAGGGCGCGATCAACCGGGGCCACCACCCGGCGGACGGAAGCGGGGGGAAGGGCGATCTGCACGAACGACGATTGCCCCTCAAGTTCCCACCGTGGCCGACCTCCTGGCTCAAGCTGTCGATTCCAGCCCGCCCCGAGTGGTGCCAGCGCCAGTCCCGACGAATCCTGCACCTCAAGGTGGGTGGCCCCAATGGCAGCGCCCGTCAGTCCCGTGTCAGCGCTCGCCCCGGTAGCCGTCGAGGGACTCTCTGCTGAACCAGCCAACCCCTGGGCGGGAACCCCGGCACACTGCACGAGGGGAATGGTCACCGATTCGGCGGTCGGATCGAACTCGAGCGCGAATTCCCCCTGCCAGACCACGCGCCCCGTGCGGGCGGGCTCGAGAGGCAATCGCCAGTCTCCCGAGGCCCGGTCGGGCGCCGTCGCGACCCGCCGCTGCTGCAATTCGGCATTGAGCGGGACGCGTCGCAACGGTTCGGGCAGCAGCAGGGGGAGTTCTTCGAGGGGCACGTACTCCACGTCGAGTTCGAGTCGCTGCCTGACCCGCGCCACCCCGTCGGCGACCTCGACCTGCACCCCCCAGTGCCCCTGCACCCGGCGGTTCCGCCGGCCAATGGTCACCGCCAGCCGGCCAGTCGCCGGTTCCACCAGCCGCGCTTCGCGCCGCAACAGCCCCGGGGCATCGGCGAAACTTTCCGCGAACTCGTTCGCCGGGGTCCGCAGCGCGACCCCGGTCGCCGCGGTGAGCCGGGCTTCGATGTTCTCGGCGGCGTAGATCGCCACATCCCCGGCGTGCACGACGGGCACGTCGCAGACAGGGAGCGCGGTTTCCAGCCGATCGCTGGGGTCGGCGAGCGGCCGCTGCGACCGCAGGCGAAGGGTCACGTTGCCCACCAGCGGCTCATCGGCCAGCAGCAGCAGTTCATCGGGCGAGGTCTCGGAGGGCTCCAACTTGACCTCCGCCCCACCGGGCAGATCGACAATGGGGACCGACCAGCCCGCGGCCTGCCAGCCCGGCCAGCGGAACTTCATCCGCGCCAGCGACCCGCGTCGAATCTGCAACCGTTGCTGCGACAGCAGTTCGACCAGCCCCTCGCGGACCAGCAGCGTTGACTGCGGGTCGACACTGGCCAGCGGGGGGACCCGCTCGAATCGCAACGGCAGTCTCAGGCGGCGGAAGAAGCGGAACCCCAGGGCGAGCTGCGGTTGCCGAATGGTGGCGGGGAGGTCGGAGACATTCACGCGGTACAGAAACTTGTCTTCCCCCCGTTCGCGCTGGGCCCGCAGGTCGCCCACGACAGCGACGGCGACATGCCCGGTCTGGGCGTTCGCCGACTCGAGTTCGAACCCCTCAAAGATCCACTCGGCGTCAACGGGTGGGGCGGGGGCCCGCAGGGTGTAACGCAACTCGAAGCTGCCGGCGACCGGCTTCTGGAATGTGACAGCGTACCAGCCGGGACGCTCGGGCAGAGGCTGCGCCTGGGCCGACTCGGGTCCCTGCAGGCGGAGCAGTTCGGCCCCGGTGGGGAGGCGGACCAGCAGTCGCGGCAGGGGCGTGGTCTGCCCGAGGGGAGCGATCCGCTGCACCGCTTCGATCGAGATGCCTTCTCCCTCGACAACGGTCAGGCCGACATCGGTGTTGACCTCGAGCAGGGGCGTTCCCTGGGCGGCTGGGGCGAGCGATTGCCAGACCAGGTCAACCCGCTCATCCAGCCCGACCAGTTCGAGTTCTGTCTGCTCGCCCAGGGGCTGGGTGGTGAGGGTGGTGCGTTCGCCCGCCTTGGCCTGCAATCGGGGAGCGGGGACGCGAAGCCGAAGTGAACTGACCGGGCTGGGGGGGACGGTCAACTGCAGGCGGCGCTGGGGGGGCTTGGAGCGCAGGGGGGCCTGCAGGGGGAGCACCAGTTCGTGTCGCCCCTTGCCTCGGAACCACCAGCCCATACCCCGCTCGGGATGAACGGGGGCGGGAGCGTGCTCGCCCGGTCCCTTGTAGGCCGGTTCGCCCATCAGTTGCGCCTCGGTGAGCCCGAGCGGGAGGTAGACCCAGCGATCGGGGACAGTCACCTGGCAGTCGATGGTCGCCGACAGGGTGACCCGATCTTCCCCCGCGACTCCTTCGAGGCGCAGGCGGGAGAGGGCGACAGCGGCGGGGGCCTGGGCGGCCCGCGAGTCGAGCCAGCGGAGGAATTCTTCGTAAGCGGCACGGTCGGGAACCGGGACGAGCTGCCCGTCGGCCCCCTTGAGATACCGGAGATCGCCCGTCGCTCCCGTGCCAGCCATCCCTGCACCCGCACCGCCTGGGGAAGTCGCGGCCTCTCCCGCTTCTGCCGAGGAAGAGCCTCCCTGCGCGTCATTCCGCGGTGGCGTCGCCCCCTCGCCCGGGGGGCCGTTGGCATTCGCGCCGTTCGCGTTGGGCCCACTGGCGGGCGGAGCGTTGGCAGCGGTGCCGCTGGCGTTGCTCGAGGTCGCGGCAGGGCGTGGTGTCGCGGAGACCCCGTCTTGAGCCGAGGTCGCCTGGACCATCAGCCCGCAGGCCAGACAGCCCCACAGCAGCAGCCCGAAGCGTTGCGACATGACCCGGTTCCGTGAACTTGGGGCGACTTTTTCGCCTGGGAAAAATCATACGGCAGCGGGGAGCGGCGCGATAGCGCAGCCTCCCCGATCGGGTGGCTGTTTTTCGACCGTTTTCCACCCCCGCCCGTCCCCGTGTCGCAGTTTCTACAACCCATTTTCCTCGGAAAATACTCAAGTCACGTCCGGCAGGCTGCCGGGGGGAGGGCGCACGATTTGGTTCCCACCGGACTGGTGGCGATGTGGGAATTCCCGCGCCGCCGCGGTGCCCCGCCGTGCGGAACTGTTTTGGAACAGGGACGCCCCCCCAACGAGATACCGACCATAACCGGCGACCGCTCGCCGGGGCCACTTGTGTCGCTGCGGGACAAAGAGCCCAACCTGGATGGCAGCCCAAGACCGGTGTTTTCCGCCGCAGGAGCGACTTTGATCACGGCCGGCTCCGGTCTGGTCTTGGTGACCGTGGGAAAGGCCGGGCGGTCCCCCGCTCTCGACAAGACACGCGCGAGTCTGTCCCTCTCACCCGCGTTTCCTGTCGGACCGTTGGCTTCCCACCAACCGGCGCAGGCTGACGTGGCGACACAATTCCTGTTTCCCCGGCAACCGCCGCAATCCACAGCTTGCGCACACCTTCGTCGTCGCGCCGGGAAGCGGAGGTCATCCACCCGCTGTGGCCCTGCAACTGGGAACGAACCAATCGGGGTCCAAAGTACGTGCCGCAGTACGTGCCGCGACTGTGCGGGAACCCGCGAATGTGAGCCTGGCGAGCAGACCCCGACGCGGGTCGCCTCTCAGCGGGGGGCAGCCTCTCCCAGGGCGCGCGAGAGTTCGTCGTGCAGCGCGGTGCCGTTGGTGCACAGCAGATCGGGCACAGCCAGTTCGAGCGGAGTTCCGTCCATCTTTGAATCGCGGCCACCGGCTTCGCGGACCAGCAACACGCCCGCCGCCATGTCCCACGGCTTCAGGCTGGTGGACCAGTAGCCATCCAGGCGTCCTGCGGCGACGTAGGCCAGGTTCAACGCCGCCGAGCCCGAACGATGCACTGTCTGCGCCCGATCGAGCACATGCAGGAACCGCTGGATCGGCAGGCTGTTGGCCTTCACCCCCGGGGGAAAACTGGCGATCAGCATCGCCTGCCTCAGGCTGGCAAACCGACTGGTCTGCAGGCGTCGGCCATTGAGCCAGGCACCCCCCCCCTGCTCGGCTGAGAAGAGTTCGTTCTTCGAGGGGTCGAAGATCACCCCGGCCCGCAGCACGCCCCGCACTTCGAGGGCAATCGACACCGCGTAGTACGGAAAGCGATGCACATAATTGGTGGTGCCATCGAGCGGGTCGATGATCCATCGCGTTTCGGGATCGCTGCCAGTCGCGGCCAACCCCTCTTCCCCCAGGAAGCCATGCGTCGGAAAACGCCCGTGCAGCAGGTCGTGAATGGCCCGTTGGGCGGCGACGTCGGCCTCGGTGACCAGGTCGGCGGGCCCCTTCTCGCTCACGGTGAACCGCGAGGCCCAGTCTTCCAACACCGCCCCGGCGGCCCGGGCCGCCTCTTCCGCCGCCAGGCGAAACTCACTCCAGCTTGACACGTCCCGCTCCTCTCCCTGACCTGTCCCCTCGGCACAGGTCGGTTGTTGTGCACCCCACGGGTCGACTGTGACCCAGCGGGAATCTGCCTGTTCACTTCGGGCTCCAATTGCTCTTGGGCCCCGCCGCACTCCCGTCGGTCGGCATTCCACTCGTTCGCATCCCTCGAACCGCATCCAGATGGCATGGGGCACATGCCCCCCTTGCCCCGGGCGAGCGGACACCGTGAGCGGTCCCGCCCAGTTGCCCCACTGTGTCAGACTGGCCCGAGTTCGGCAATCGTGGGGAACTCTCTGCCCGAGTGCAACCACTCGCACCGCACGACATCCGCTGCGACCGCACCTCGATTTCCACGCCACTTGCAGCCGGCCAACTCGCGGGTTCACCCCGCTGCCTCCCTCACGATGGCTCGCGAGACGCTGGGACCGGTTTTTGTTGACCCAGCGAGGCACCGCTCGACTCCCAGCCTGGCCGGTCTGGTTCGACTGGATCGAGTCAACCGGGATCCGTCGCCCGAGATCCGTCGACTGGAATACGTCCGTTCGACCGGGGCGATTGGAACAGACGGAATGCCAGTCGGTCGTCCGTTTGACCTCAGGCCACGAGTTCGTCGCGCAGTCGCTGGCAGAGCGCGGGAACCTCCGCGTCTTTGAGGCACAGCGGATGCACCACCAGCACCCCCTCGGCGAGTTGGCCGTGCCCCACAAAGACCCGGGGCTGCCCGGCTCGCAGCCGTCGGCAGATTGCGTAGGCATCCCCCCCGCCGACGTGCACTTCCAGCGTCGGGAAACTCTCGCCATCGGCAGGATCAAGCAGCCGGGCCGTCGCGGGGGCGGGAATCGCCCGGGCCACCTCGGCCAGTCGGCGGAGCTGGTCCCCCCGCTCGCGCTGGTAGTGGCCTCCATAAAACAG
>CAIUHT010001228.1 GCA_903898975.1 uncultured Planctomycetaceae bacterium | reverse complement strand
TGAAACGCCTCCGCCTCCCCTCCCCGCCGCTCGGCAAAGCCCGCAATCAACCGCGGTGCCACAAACCGCGGCCCGGCATAAATCACCCGCCGGGCCCGATACCCCGCCACCGCATCGCTCGCCACATCGAACCCCACCACCTCAACCCGGTCCGATCCCCCCACCCGCTCGGCGTCATCACTTGGCTCAAGTGGCACACCCGGTTCAGCGGCGGCCTCACTCGACTCGGGCGTGTCACTCCCCTGCCGCCCTCCCTGGCGAGCCTCGTTGGCCTGGGTGAAAGCCGCGCTCTCCGGTGGTGCTGCCGCAGTCCGCCGACCTGTGCTCGCTGCGGGGGGAATGATCTGGGCCACGGCGAACCCGGTCCGCAGACGCTCCCCGGCAATCGCCGCCAGGTGCGCGATCAGCCGGCCGTTCCCTTCGGGCCACGTCAGCAGTGGTTGATGCTCCACCCCGGGTGCCGCCTGCCGGGCCACAAAGTACAACAGCCCGGCCCAGGCACTGGTCTCGCTGGCGGGAAGTCCGTAGTCATCCCGGCAACTGTAATCGACCAGCCAATGCAGCCGCGGGGACTGCCAGCCCCGCTCCAACAGCCAGTCACGCATCGACAGGCGATCGAGCTGGCGAACCTCGGGGTCGTCGGTGGAGAGCCGGGTAGGAATGGCGAACGCCCGTCGCCCCGCCGAATCACGCCACGTGGTCCAGCGATCGATCTCGGCGCGAAACGCCGCCACCTCGGCCTGCTCGGCAGCCGTCGCCCCGTCGAGCGGGAACAACCCCTCGCTCCAGGCACCCCGCTGAAAGAGCCGCTCTTCGGGTTCGCGACACAGCATCTCCTCGGCGAATACCGGCGTGCCATCGGCGGCGATCGATTCCACCGCCCCCAGCTCGCTCAGCATCTCAATCAGCGGAGTGTTCCCCGCCATCGGAGCGGGCAGATAGTGCGCTCCCCACGGGAAGCGCGAGGTCGGGCAGTCCCCCGCGCGGGCCGTTCCGCCGACAACCGGTTCCAGTTCAAGCACCACGTAGTCACGCACACCGGCGCGGTCCAGGTGCCGGGCCGCCGTCAGTCCAGCCACCCCGCCCCCCACAATCACCACGTCGACGTCGTGCCACGACTGCGGAGGGCGGGCGGGCCCTCGGGCATCGCGCAGGCGGTGACCCACGGCAGACGATTGCCCCAGCAGTTCCCCGGGAGGCAGGGGCCCACGCGACGTGCCGCACCCCGCGAGCCACGCCGGGGCTCCCAACAGCAACGCAATCAATTCCCGTCGCCGTACGTCCATCGGTTATCGCCACGAACTCCACTCTTCGTCGTAGTACCGCACGAGCGCCTGGTTGTTCAGTTGATTGACCTCCACTGGCACTCGCTGCAAGTCGCGCGGCAGCACGAACAGCTCCCTCAGCACATCGTCATTCAGAAACCGCAGTGACCCCGCCAGTTCCTCGGGAAGTTTCAGTGGCCCCTCATCGGGCCGGGTGGTCGCCAGGGCGAAGCCCCAGATGCCAAACGTGGGCACACTCGCCTGATAGGGCCGCACCTCGAAGCCCGCCGCCTCCAGTGTCGTCACCACGCACCAGTACGACCGCGGGGCCACCAGCGGCGAAGTGCACTGCACCGTCACCCGGGCCTCGGGAGCGAGATGGGCTCGCAACTGCTGAAAGAACCGCCGGGTGTACAGCTTTCCCACGGCGAAGTTGCCCGGGTCGGGAAAGTCGATAATCGCCGCATCGAACCGTTCTTCCGCCGCCTGCCCAACCCACAGGAACGCGTCCTGGTTGACGACCGTCACCCGCGGATCGCGCAGGCTGTTGCCACTCAGCTCGCGGAGAGGGGGGAACCGCTCGGCCAGCGTGGTCATCCCCGGGTCGAGATCGACCAGCGTGACCCCTTCGACCGAGGGATAGCGCAGAATCTCCCGCACTGCCAGCCCATCGCCTCCCCCCAGCACCAGCACCCGGCGGGGCGACTGCAGCGGAGCCAGTGCCGGATGCACCAGCGCCTCGTGATAGCGGTACTCATCCACCGAGTTGAACTGCAGGTGCCCGTTCAGAAACAGCTGGAAGCCCCGCTGATTGCGGGTCAGCACAATCCGCTGGTAAGGGGTGCTCTCGGCGTGCACCACCTCGGCCTCCAGTGTCCCCTCTTCGGCCAGCTTGGTCAGCGTGTCGGCCTTGATCAGCGAAATCGCCAGCAACCCCAGCACCAGGCAGGCGCGCCCCCGCAAGCCTGCCAGCCCACGTTTCGAGAGCAGCGGCCGCAGCAGGTACGTGCCCCACAACGCGACCGCCGCGTTCACCAGCCCGCACAGCAGACTGGTGCGGACCAGCCCCAGCCGGGGGACAAGAAACATGGGAAACAGCAGCGACGCGGCGAGCGCCCCCAGGTAGTCGAACGTGAGCACCCGCGACACCAGGTCATTGAAGTCGAGTTGCTCGCGCAGCAACCGCATCAGCAGGGGAAGCTCCAGGCCGACCAGCGTGCCAATCGCCCCCACCAGCCCGTACAGCGTCGGCTGAAAGACACCATCCCAGGCGAAGACCAGGAACAGCAGCGGAGCCGACAGCCCTCCCAGCAGGGCCACCCCCAGTTCGACCTCGATGAAGCAGCGGGCCACCCCTCGGGTCACGAATCCCGAAAGCCACGCCCCCACTCCCATCGCCGACAGGTACAGCCCAATAACCAGTGAGAACTGGGTGACGGTATCACCCAGCAGGTAGCTGGCAAGGGTCCCCGCCAGCAGTTCGTACACCAGCCCGCAGGTCGCAATGACCAGCACGTTGAGGTACAGCAGCACCAGCGGGGCGCGGTTCATCGAGTCGGAACGCGGGGTCGGTTCCGCCCCAGCGGGCGTCGGTTCGGTCACGCGACGCTCAGCCCAGGATCGCCGCGGCGATGATCAGCGAGATCCCCAGGATGATCGACGCCATGATGATCGCCAGGGCCACGTTCTGGTCGTGCTCGATCTCGTTGCGAATCGAAAACGGGACCAGCCGGCCCAGCACCATGAAGGCCCCGAACAGCACCGCGATTCCCACCAGGGAAAACACCACCGCGGCGACCAGGTGCGCCACCAGCGAATCCAGCGTGCCCCCCGCCGTCGCCGTCGTGACCGGCCCCTCGACCCACGCCAGCACTCCCGTCACGCCACTCCACAGCAGATCTGTCGGCATCACTTGCCTCCTCCCCAGGAACCACCCGTGCTACGTCCCGATGTGTATCCGTAACCGTAACCCCTCGACCCCGAGGACATGACCCCCGACCGCGAATTCGAGAACGGACTGGGCCACCGCCCCACCAGTGACGACGCCGCAAACCCCACCCACGCCGCGCAGTACAACACAAACCACTTGCTGATCGAACCCGCTGGCTTCATCCACCCGCCTCCCTTGAACAACAAACCCACTCGCTCGCCAGGACCTCACCACCACACGTCAGTCCCGCCCCCTCAGCCACCCCACTCAATCCGAGCCGCCATCATCGCCAAACCCGTCGCTGTCGGAATCCCCGGTGGAATCACTGAAGCCTCCCGCTGCCGATCCAAAGGGACTGTCGGCCCAGCGCGCCGACTCGAACTGCGCGATTCTCAGCAGATTCGCCACGGGCCAGGCCACCACGCCGAGCGCGGCCAGCAGCGTGTAAAACCCGGAGAGTCCCTCCGCTCCCGCCCCCGACTTGAACAGGAACCACAGGCCCAGCAGCACAAGCAACGTCACCGTACAAATGACCCCCGTGTAGGCCGACAACTGCGGCGCAGGCTGGATCGGACCAACACTCCACGGAGCCTTCAGTTCCTTGTGCCACGCCTCCTCCACTTCCTCCACCGGGACATACTCAAGGCAGGTCACCACCAGCTCGCTGGTGGTGTCGGTCTCCGAGCGCTCGAAAGACAGCATCTGCGGCGGCGCGATGTAGTCATCCATCTGCACCCGCTCGTCTGTCGTCACCTTCCAGTAGAACTCGCCCAGCACCGTCTTGACCTGTGCCGTCCCGCGGTCAAACAGGCGGAACGTCCGCTTCTTCCAGGTCACCGTATTCCCGCTTGGCTCCAGCCCCGCCGTAATCGTCTCGGCCAACGCCCAGTGCGACTGATTGCACAACAGCCAGCGAAAGCCCCGGGCCGCGTTGTAAAGCAGGTACTCCTCCCAGGGATACTGCTTCGACTCCACCACGACGTACCGGATCAGGTAACCGATCACCGTGTACTCCACCCCCCGCAGCGTCGCGACCGAACCCAGCGGCAGCTTGGGCTCCTGCTTCGGTTTCGGAATCGTGGTCAGGTACTGCAGGTTCCCCTTGTCGCACTCCAGCAGGGCGTTGCAGTTGGGGCACGCAACCCGCAGTGATTCGTCCGGCGCAAACAAACTCAATGGCCCCGCACACTGCGGACAATTCACCTGCACCGCCCGCGTCGCCCGCTCCCCCCCACCCGCCGTCCCCCCGGCCCCGCTCCCCGCGCTCCCCTCACTCAGCCCCAACTCTTCCAGCTCAACCTGCCGCCCCAGGAAAAAACTTGGGGGCAAATCGGGCCCCGCCTGACCAATCGTCGCGAACTCGCCGTTCGGTCCATGCAGGTCGGCGAACTGGTGCGGCGCGCCCGGACGAAACCCCCACGGGATCTCCCCCTCCGCCGACCGCGCCTTCGCCACCCCCGACTCGGCCACCACCAGCCGGCCTACTCCCGCAATCTCCAGTCCCGCGCCCGGCTGCAGCGAATCGATCGCGGGCAGCGCCAGCTTCTCGCTCGGCTTCCGCTCGCGGGTCACGTACAGCCGCCCCTGGGCGGCCGCCAGCCACATCACCTTGTCACCCCCCAGCCGGAGGTAGAACTCGTCCCACACCCCCCCGGCGGGATGGTCGTACTGCACCCGCCCCACCACTTCAAACCGCCGCTCTTCGAACCGGCCCGTCGTCCCAATCTGCACGGGAGGGTTGGTTTCGACCAGGTCGGCGACCTTGCCATGGTCGGCTAACTGCCGATCCCCCCGCGCCACCGCCGAGTGACAGAACTCGCAGATCGTCACCAGCGAAGCACTCAGCTTGAACTCCACCTCGGCCCCACACGCCGGGCACTGCCCCACGCGACGCTTCATGCCCCACCCCCGGCAGGTTCGCGAGAGTCGGCCCCGCCACGCTCGACCCGCCGCACTCGCACGTCGGTCGCTCCCAGGCAGTCGCGCAGTCGCTCGCTCCACGCCCAGTCACGCCGGCGCTGGCAGCAGAAGAGATTGAACGCCGCCAATCCATGCTCGGGCCAGGTATGGCAAGAGAGGTGCGATTCCGACAGCAGGTACAGTCCGGTCACCCCCCCGGGCTCGGGAAACCGCCGCCATTGCGGGGGACCACAGACCGTCAACCCGACCTCCGCGACCACCCGCTCGCACACCTCAATCATCGCCGGCAAAGAGCGCAGCAGGTGCGCATCGCACCCGTACGCATCGATCAGCCACTCACACCCCACGCCCGGATGATTCTCGAGGGGGCGATCCAGGCGGACCACCTCAGGCAAGCGCGGCTGCACCGGCGCGGCATCGCCCCGCAGCGGGCTCGGCGACGGTCCCACAGGCCGGGAAGCAGCGAAACTCATCACACAGCCTCCGTCAATCCGCCTCATGTCGTCCAGCCACAACGGCCCTTTGGAAGGCTGGGAACTCCATCCTCCCTTGGTCGGGAGACGCGGTCAAGCCGCCCCCCCGCCAACCGCCCCCCGCCGTTCTCAGTGGGCGTGGTGCCAGCGGTTGGCTCCTCGCCCGCCACTGCCTGCCGCAGTGATCTCATGCCGCACGAGCGTCCGCAGCCAGCCTCTCAGCCCAGCAACTGCTGACCGAGCGCGATGCACAGGCCACACAAGATCAACTCTCCCAACAAGACCGCCGCCAGGAACTTCGCGAATGGCATGCGGACCATCCCCGCCACGTGGCACGCCAGGTCGGTGGGGACGGCGGGGAAGAACGCCCACGCCACCAGCAGCCACACCCCCCAGCGACCTTCCAGCGCCGCGGCGACCTGCCCGAACCGCCGGGGGTAACGCCGACTGAGCAGCTGGTCGAGACCCAGTCGCTCGGCACAGAAATACAGCAGCGTCGCCGAGAGCCCAATCCCGACCAGGCTCAAGCTCAACAGCAGCCCGGGCTGACCGGGAAACAGCAACACGCCAGCCAGCACCAGCGGCGTGCTGGGAATCAGCACAAAGGCCCGCGCCACCAGGGCGGCGACATACAGCACCGCCAGTGGCCCGCGCCAGGTCGCGAGCGTGGCGGCCAGCTGCCGGGGGGTCCACTCAGCGGAATGCGTGGCGTACCAACCCAGCCCAGCCAGGGTCAGCAGCAGCCAACCCACCAGGGCCAGACGCTGCCAGCCTGTCAGCGCCGGCCGCTCGCGAGGGGGAGGAAACATGCCCACCATTGTGCCACCCCGCCAGCCCCCCCCGCCAGCCTTTCCGTCGAGAAGAACCCACTCCGTCCCTTGGACCCGAGAACGCGCTCCAGTCCCTCTCAACGCGAGACCTCAACCTGCCGGATCTCCCATGCCGGATCTCCCATGCCGGATCTCCCATGCCGGATCTCCCATCCAGCATCTCACCTCGCCGCATCTCACCTCGCCGAATCTCACCATGTCGAATCTCACCATTTCGAATCTCACCTTGCCGAATCTCACCTTGCCGAATCTC
>CAIUHT010001227.1 GCA_903898975.1 uncultured Planctomycetaceae bacterium | reverse complement strand
TGGAGGACCCTCTGAGGCCACAAGGAGCGGCGACCAGGCGGGGCCAAGAAAGCCAGGACTCCACGCCGCTGGGTTCAGGCCGGTTTGTGCATTGATGCTGACCCATGCTGGCAGGTCGCTGGCTGGTCGCTGTAATTCCTTGCCGATGAAGCCGCCCATCGCCGGGTACTGCAGGGGGCCTGCCGGCACATAGCCCGTGCGAAGATTAAACGTTGCTCGGGAATGATCGCCTTCTTTGGTCGCCATTGAACGGATGACTGCGAGGTGCTCCATGACAGAGGCGACTTTGGGGAGCGATTCGGCGATGCGAATGCCAGGGACTTTTGTTTCTATGGATTTCGTGGGACCACCGTTGGTGTGGCCTTCCTTGGGGTCGAATGTATCAAGCTGGCTGGGGCCACCGGACATCCAGAGCAGGATGCAGGACCGGGGGGGGCGAGTTCCCTGCTGGAGACAGTGGGCAGCCAGACGCGGCAGCCAGCTGGTTGTGGGGCCTCCGAGCAGCGACAGTCCACTGAGGAGGCTCAGGCGGCGACGTGTGAGGAGGGGCATGGGAGGGGTCCGGTGAATGGTGAATGAAGTTTTAATGGTTGAGGAGGAATTCGGAGCTGTTGAGAAGAGCCCAGAAGATGTCGCCGAGGGTGTTGGCGGAGGCGTCCGATGTGGGGGCGGATTTAAGAAGTTCGAGGCATTTCTGGATTTCGTCGTCGCTGGGACGGCGACTGAGAGCGGCAAGGAAGATAGCTTCCAGTCGGTCTTCGTCGGACATCAGCGGGAAATCCACGATTGATCGCAGCGTGCTGCTGTTTTCCGGGGAGGTGGCGGAGGTGACAAAGTCGCCGTTGATCATCGCGAGCGCCTGCAGGATGGTGGTTTCCTTGCGGAGCGGGGATTCGGCGGAGTCGCGGAAGAGTTCGAGGAAGCGGCCGCGGGGCGTGCTGTCGGCGATTGCAAAGGGATTGTCGGAGCGGTAAGGCTGGTAGAAACCGGTAGCTTCGGCGAGGCTGTCGAAGACCTGTTCCGGTGTAAGGCCTCTGAGTGCCGCGCGGGAAAAGTCTTCAGGTTCGGTTTGAGATGCATGCGATTTGCGGCTGCTGAGCTGATACACGCGAGTTGCAGTGATGGTGCGGACAAGAAATCGCAGGTCGAAGTTGTGTGCAGCGAATTGCTCGGCAAGTAACTGCAGAACGGCAGGGTGCGAAGGTGGGTTGGATTCGGAGAAATCGTCAATCGGGTGTACGATGCCCTGGCCCATGAACAGGGACCAAACCTGGTTGGCGGCCATTCGTGAGAACCAGGGGTTGGAAGGAGACGTGATCCAGTTTGCCAGCACCTGTCGAGGAAAATCGTTGGGCTGCCAGTCTGGTTGTTCGCCCGAGAGGAACGTGGCAGGGACAGTTTCGCCGGTTCGGGGGATGACAATGGAACGTCGAGATGAGTCTTCAGTGGTGAATGTCATCATGGGAGCGTCTGCTGCCATTTCAGACTGCTGTAGTCCGCTGTAGAATGCGGCGAGGCTCCAGAACTGGTGCTGTTTCCAGCGGTCGAATGGGTGGTCGTGACATTGGGCACAATCGAGCCGTACGCCGAGGAAGGCGCGGGAGGTACCGCTCGCAAGTTCTTCCGGTTTAAAATCGCGCAAGAGGAAAAATGCGGACGGTGAATTGGCAGTGGTGAGCGGTTGATTGGGGACGGCAGCGGGATTGAGCGGGGTGGTGATAATGTCGCGGACGACCTTGTCCCATGGAGTTCCTGCGGAGAGTTGTGTCCAGAGCCACGCTTCGAACCCGGGCGTTAGCTGGCGTGTGCGGATATCGTCGAGCGCTTCCGGGATGAGCGTGTTTCGCCAGAGGATTGTGAAGTGACGAACGAAGGCGGGGCCGTCAAGGAGTTCCTCCACGAGCTTAAGGCGACGGTCAGGATTTGAGTCGTTGAGAAACTGTCGGACTTCGGAGACGGAGGGAATGCGGCCGGCGAGATCGAGATAAATGCGGCGTACGAATTCTTCGTCCGTTGCGGGGGCGGCAGGTTGAACTTCGACGGCGTCCCAGTGGGTCTGGAAGAGTTGGTCGATGCGGGCGGCAGTTTCGCCTGGTGTGAGCAGCGCTGGCGGGGCTTGTGGAGCGGGTGCAGGGGGCGCCTGAGGGACAGGCACTGGCCATGGGATGCAGGCGAACCACAGCAGAGCAATTGCGGCAGTCATGGCGGACCCCGGAAAGGCGAAGGGAAATCAGAGGTGTGTT
>CAIUHT010001226.1 GCA_903898975.1 uncultured Planctomycetaceae bacterium | reverse complement strand
CGGTGGTCGTGGTGGGGGGTGGTGCTGGGGACGCTGGTGCCTCAGGCGTTCATGAACGCCGACCGTCCGGGATTTGGTCCCGACACCGCCACGGGCTGGCTGATTCCGCCACACCTCCTGATGTATTACGGGTTGTTTTTTGTCGCTGGCTGCCTGATGTATGGCGATGAAGGGCGGGTTCGCCGGTGGACGCGGCGCTGGCCGTTGTGGCTTGGGCTGTCGCTGCTGGTGCTGCTACCGCTGGGACTGGCGACGATGGGTTCGCGAAGCCTGACCCTGGTGGTGCAGCCCGCGTATACCTGGCTGATGTGCCTCGGCTGCCTGGGACTGTTCGAGCGATATGAGGCGAATCCGAGTCGGTCGATGCGCTATCTTTCCGATTCTTCGTACTGGCTGTACGTCATGCACATGCCGCTGGTGATTGCCCTGCAGTCCCTGGTGGCACCGTGGAACGCACCCGCTGTGGTGAAATTCGGGGGGGTGCTGCTCGTGGCCGTTCCTATCCTGCTGCTGAGCTACCACCTGCTGGTGCGACCGACCCCCCTGGGGTGGCTGCTGAACGGGCGGATGGAACCCCTGCGGGGGACGCGCCCCCGTGCTGAGCAACGTGCGACGGGCTGAACAGCTCAGCGGGGTCTGGCCTACCCCAGGCGCAGGCTGGCGACGCCGGCGATGGCCAGCAGGGCGGCGATGATCCAGAACCGGATCACGATTTTAACTTCATGCACACCGCGGAAGACAAAGTGGTTGTGCAGGGGCGCGCACGCCAACACCCGCCGGCCCAACAGCCGGAAACTCGCCACTTGGGCGACCACGCTCAGTGTTTCGGCAACGAAGATTCCCCCGACGACAATCAGCAGCAGTTCCTGCCGGCAGATGAGGGCCCCCAGCCCGATAAGCCCCCCTAGAGGGAGGGCCCCGCAGTCTCCCATGAAGACTTCGGCGGGGAAGGTGTTGAACCACAGGAAGCCCAGCACGGCTCCCACCATTCCCCCAAGCAGCACGCTGAATTCGCCCGCCCCGGGGACGTGAGGGATCGAAAGAAACTCGGCGAACACACGGTTCCCCGCCAGGTAGGTCAGACCCGCGAGGGCGAGCCCACAGAAAATGAGGCAGCCTGCGGCGAGACCATCGAGCCCGTCGGTGAGGTTGACCCCGTTTGAGCTGCCCGTCAGCACCAGCATGCACCAGAGGCAGAACAGGGCCCCCAGCCAGAGTTCCCCTCCTCCCCACGGCCAATGGACGGTGAGCAGCCCGGGGTGCTGGCCCAACTGCTGCTGTAATCCGAGCCCGACCAGCAGCGACAGCCCGATCTGTCCCAGCAGTTTCTGGCGGATGCTCAGCCCCTTGCGGCGGGTGCTTTGCTTGATCCAGTCATCGAGCCCACCCAGCAGGCCCAGGCCGACCGCGAGCAGCAGGCCCCACTGCACAAAGCGGCTGGTGAGGTCTCCCCAGGCCAGCAGTGAGCCGACGAGGGCGGCGAGGATCAGCAGCCCGCCCATGGTGGGGGTGTCGCGCTTCCCCGCGTGCAGCTGATCGAGGCGGGCCGAATCACTGGCAATCCGTTCGCGGAACCGGCGTTTGAGCTGGCGGATTCCCCAGGGGCCGGCGAGCAGCATGAGGGCGAAAGCCGTGACACTGCACAACACCGTGCGAACCGTGAGCAGGGTGGCCGAATCGGAGACGGCGAGCACGCGTTGCAGCAGCGGAACCAGCACGGCGGAGAGGTGGGTAAGTGGAGAGCGTCGAGCCTGGCGACTGCCCGGTGAATGAAAACGGGCCGGCCCCGCACGGGCCGGCCCGAAGAGGGTGAGCTTTGTGACCGGGTGCCGGGAGAGAATCCCGGCACCCGGTCGAAAGCGCTTGCCGACGAAGCGATCGTTCCCGCAGATGGACCCAGTCACCTGATCGAGAACGCCGAAATTGCTTCCACCCCCGCAAGAGGTGGGCTACAGGATTCCCGCAAATCCGCAGCACGTCGACAAACGAACTCACCGTTTCTGAAGGCCCATGACAAACGCGGCGGGGCGGTTGTCGTGGCGGTGTGCAGGCAGGTCCTCTTGGGGGTTGTGCGGTGTTAAGAACTGTGGCCGAGACGGTGGGTGGGGTGTCCTTGCCGGGGCGGGCGGTCAGGCGGCGAGGGGCTGTGTGTGCGCGGGGGGCGACGGCGGAGCGGGAAGGTTGGCGGGAGACTCGCGGAGCCAATCGAGAACCCGCTCCATGCGGGTCGCCCGCGAGCCCTTCACGAGCACCACGGCATCGTCCGAGAGCCAGCAGTCGAGAATGGGCAGCAGCTGTTCGAGGCGGGAGGCGGTGGCGAGATGATGGATCGGCATGCCAGCGGCGAGAGCGCCCCTGGCGACATCGTCGGCGAACTCTCCACAGGCGAGGACGCGGTCGACCTGATTCCACGCCGCCAGTTCACCCGCCCGAAAGTGCCACCAGGCGGCGTCGGCGCCCAACTCAAGCATGTCCCCCAAGACGAGCAGGCGGGACCGGGGAGCGGGATACGACTTCAGCAGTTCACAGGCCGCCTCGAGCGACAGCGGGCTGGCGTTGTAAGTGTCGTTGATGACCGTCCAGGGTCCGATGCTCTGAACCCCGCAGCGGTTGGACAGCGGGTGGAAGCGAGCGAA
This sequence comes from uncultured Planctomycetaceae bacterium, assembly GCA_903898975.1. Lineage (GTDB taxonomy): Bacteria > Planctomycetota > Planctomycetia > Planctomycetales > Planctomycetaceae > UBA10511. Next base: position 4,077 of record CAIUHT010001226.1, on the reverse strand, counting down.
TCCGTCGGCGATCTGTTGCGTGGTCAGCCCAACTTCACGGGCCAGCGCGACGGCGGCGAGCGCGCTGACCAGGGTGTGTCGACCCGGTGCGGGGAGTTCCCACGAGGTGCCATCGGCGGTGAAGCTGAGGCGCCCCGAGGCGAAGCCGACCGCTGAGGCCCGCAGGTCGTTGCCGGGGAGCTCCCCCACGCGGATCAGCCGGCAATGGGCGTGTGCCGCCTGGCGGGCCAGGCGAGGATCATCTCCGTTGATGATGGCGAGTCCCGACTGGGGGAGAGCCTCGACCAGTTCCCACTTCCCCAGCAGGATGTTTTCGAGCGAGCCAAAGGATTCGACGTGGGCGGGCCCAATGCGGGTGAGCACCCCGATCTCGGGCTGGGCCAGGCGACAGAGGTGGGCGATGTCACCCCGCCGGGCGGCTCCCATTTCGAGCACGGCGAAGTCGTGCGCGGGGGTCAGTTCCAGCAGGGTCAGGGGCAGGCCGATTTCGTTGTTGAAGTTGCCGCGGCTCTGCCAGCCCGAGTGACCGGCGGCCAGCACCGAGTGCAACAGTTCGCGGGTGGTGGTCTTGCCGACCGAACCGGTGACTCCTACCACCAGTGGGTCGACCTGGCCACGATGCCAGGCGGCGAGTTCTTCGAGCGCTCGCCGGGTGTCGGCAACCACAATTTGGGGACATGCAACCTCAGGAAGGCGATATTCCACGACCGCGGCCACTGCACCGGCGGCGTGAGCCTGCGCGACGAACTGGTGACCATCGTGCCGGGGACCGCGGAGGGCGAAAAAGAGATCGCCCGGGCGGGTCTGCCGGGAGTCGGTCCCGACGCGTGCGCACTCCAGCCCTTCGGCGGGCCCGCCCAGGGGGGCGTGCAGCACATGGGCCAGGGTGGCGAGGGACCAGCGGTTCATGGGAGGGTCACTGACACGCGAGAGGGGAGGAAGGGGGCGGTGCGACGGAAGTGGGGAGCAGTTCCCGCACGCATTCACGGGCGACCTCGCGGTCGTCGAAGTGATGTCGGTCGGTCCCGATGACCTGATCGGTCTCGTGTCCCTTGCCGGCGATCAGCACCAGGTCGCCCGGCCCCGCGTGCTGGAGCGCCCAGCGGATGGCCAGTCGGCGGTCAGGTTCGCGGTACGGGGGACGCCCCACACCGGTCATTCCCGACTCGATCTGGTCGAGAATCGCGGTGGGGTCTTCAGAGCGGGGGTTGTCGCTGGTGAGAATGGCGAGGTCGGCAAGCCGGGCGGCGATCCGGCCCATGAGGGGGCGTTTCTCGCGGTCCCGATCGCCACCGGCACCGAAGACGCACAGCACCCGGCCGGGGGCCAGGGGGCGAACCGCGGTCAGGCAGCGCTCGAGGGCATCGGGGGTGTGGGCGTAGTCGACCAGCACGGGGAAGGGCTGGCCCAGGTCGAGGTGTTCAACGCGTCCGGGGACCACGGTCAGCCGGGCGAGGCCCCGGACGAGCAACTCGGGCTCAAGGCCAAACGCATGGCCGACAGCGGCGGCGGCGAGGCAATTCGAAACGTTGTAGTGCCCCAGCAGTGGGGTGTGGGCCTCGACCTGCCAGTCGCAGGTGGTGATGCGAAAGCGCGAGCCCGCTGCCGACTGCTCGAGAATCTCCCCCCTGATGTCGGCGGGTTCCGACAGGCTGTAGGTCAGCACCCGGCGGGGGGCGATGGGGAGCAGTGAGCGGGCACCGGGGTCGTCGAGGTTGACGATGGCGACGCCCAGTGGCTTCAGGCAGTCGAAAATGCGGGCCTTGGCGGCGCGGTAGTTGGCGAAGTCGCCGTGGTAATCGAAGTGATCGCGGGTGATGTTGGTGACCACGGCGGCATCGAGGCCGGTACCCGCCAGGCGGAACTGGTCGAGAGCGTGGCTGGAAACCTCGAGAGCCGCGCAGGTGGTTCGCTGGCGGACCATGGCGGCCAGCCAGCCCGCGAGGCTGGCGGCGTCGGGCGTGGTGAGGGACGCCGGGAGCGAATTGACACCATCGTGGTACTCGATGGTCCCCAGGATGCCCGCCTGGTGTCCGGCCGAGCGCAAGATCGACCGAACAAGCCAGGTGGTGGTTGTCTTCCCGTTGGTGCCGGTGACCCCGGCGAGGGCGAGGCGGCGGGCGGGATGCCCGTGCAGGGCGGCCTGCAGTTCGGCGTGCGCCCGGCGGACGTCGTTCACTACACACTGCGGTACGTGAACCCCGGCACAGGGGCGATCGACCAGCAGGGCGGCGGCCCCCCGGGAGAGGGCGTCAGGAATATACCGAGTGCCGTCACCCCGCGAGCCGCGAATGACTGCGAAGAGCGAATTCGCGCGGCACTGATCGCTGCGCTCGGTCGCATGCTGAACCCGGAGATCCCCACAACCCACGAAACTCGCTCCCGGAAACAGCCGGCGCAAGTCAACCGGCACGGGGCCAGCGGGCAGCTCGGGGCGGGGTTGCGTGGGCAGGGGGATCATGGGTTTCCGAACGAAAACGGCTGTTCGATTAGGACGTGGACGGGAACCAGGAGGCGGGGCCAGCTTTCGACAGGACAGAACTCGCGGTGGGGGTCGTTGGTCGGGGGCGACTGAGGGGCGAGGCCGGGGGAAAACCAGCGCTGTGACGGGAGGCGTCCTTGCGCCGTCACAGCGCCTCACGAACGATTCCCGGCCCACACGGGAGGGGGTGCCGTCGGAATCCATTCCAAGCGGCAGGCAGGCCGAAGGTGGGAATCGAGAAGGAGGGGGGAAGTCGGGGGGAGTTGTGGAGGGCCGGGGAAGGCTCGCCAGAAGTGGGGGGGATTCTGTTGATTTTCGCGAACCGGTCAACGAGTGTTTTGACTTTTCGACCGGCGTTTGTAACGGTTACAACGCCTCGGCTCCCCGTTTCATTCTGGCTCACGTTGCGGTGTCATGAACTACCTGGCGCATGGTTATCCGCATGTGGACCGGCCGTGGTTCCTGGCCGGGACGGCGGTTCCCGACTGGCTGTCGGTGGTCGACCGTCGACTGCGGATTCGCAGCAAACATGCCGGGCCCCACGCGGACGGGAGTGGTTCGCCCACCAGTGAGTTGGCCGCAGGAATCCTGCAGCACCTGGCGGACGATGACTGGTTCCACCGGACTCCGGCGTTTGCGCGGGTGTCGGACCTGCTGACACTGCGATTTCGGGCCGCATTGCCTCAGGATGAAGGATTTCGGCCCGCCCTGCTGGGGCACATTGTCACCGAGATTGTGCTGGATGGGGTCTTGGTGGAGCGAATGCCCGGGGTGCTCGACCGCTATTACGCGGCACTGGCGCGGGTTGACCCACGGGAAGTGGAGGCGGCGGTGGCCCGGGTGGCGGGACGTCCCGCACCGGGCGTCGCATGGTTTGTGCAGGTGTTTCTGCGAGAACGGTTTTTAGCCGACTATGGGGATGCACGTCGGCTGTGGCGCCGGCTCAACCAGGTGATGCAGCGGGTCAAGCTGGAGCCACTGCCCGTGGGGCTGATCGCCGACCTTGAGTACGCCCAGGGACTGGTCGCCGCGAACACCGAAGGGCTGCTGGCGGGCTACGCCGGACAAGCGTCGTCAGGGTGACCGAACCGGCCGCCTCAGGACATGGGTCGAGCGATGGAACATCGTCGCGGACCGAACTGGGAGGCTTAAGAGTGCATCCAACCCCGTTCCTAGGAAACCGATTGGTTATTCCTGGCTCCCGGCGAGGATTGTCGCAGAACTTGGGCTCAACTCCCGCCGGCTGGTGATGCCAGGAAGTTGATGCCCCGGCTTGGAGGGCTGGCTTGGGTTACCCGCCAGCGAGCCAGGAAGCTTTCGTCAGGCCGACCGTTGCCATCAGGAAGTGACTGGGAATGCCCAGGAAAAAAGAACAACCGCCAGCCGCTGGTCCATCTCTGGGGGTCGAGGGTCCAGCGGCGGCGGTTGTGACTTCAGGATTGCGGAAGCCGCAATTCGGATTTCGGGAGGGACTATGCCAACCTTCGCGATGACTGCCAGCGTCAGGCCCTCTCCTGAACCCAACGCCAAGCCTGTCCGGACAGCGGGCAACTCCGTCCGACCGTCCTATGAAACCAACTGCTATGAGTTCGATG
>CAIUHT010001225.1 GCA_903898975.1 uncultured Planctomycetaceae bacterium | reverse complement strand
GAGCATGGTGTCGAGGTCGATGAACGGCTCGGCGCCGGGCGACCCCTTGCCGACCACTCCGGGCCAGCTCGCGTTGTGCAGCTTCGGATAGTTGTTCTTGGCACCGCTCATGCGACACATCCTGGTTAGAGACTCACGAACATCCGCCCAGCCTGGCCCGGCCAGACACCAGTCACACCACCCGCCACATGCAGTCCACCACCGGTCCCCCCACAGGACTGTTGTCCGTGGGCTGGCCCCTGCGGAGTAGCCTCATCAGTGCTTCCCGACTGGTCTAAACCCCGTGTCAAGCCCATTCCTGCCAGGAGGGTCAAAACAGTGAGGAGCAGCGCTGGGCCACCGCGAATGCCCAAGGGTTGCGGGGAGGGGCTGGGGCGAGTGGCTGCCCCAAGCCTTTTCCGTGGCCCCCTGGAAATTGGGGTTGCCAGAGATTACTTGCGTGCCGCGCCAATCGCCGGGGCGTCGGGTTGGGCATCGGGACCGAAGTACCGCAGTCCCACGAGCGGTTCACTGCCGGTGTTGACCACTTCCACCCCCGCGGCGGCCCGCTTGGCGGTGACGAATACTTCGTCCTGCGTGATCTCCCAGTGCCGAATCATCACGGGAGACTGCAGCTCAACCGAACCGATCTTTCCGCGACCCTGCACGGTGATCCACCCGTAGGCACCACCATCGCGGATCACGCACTTCGATCCGGGTTGGACGGTCAATTCCTTGGCGGTGAACAACTGCTTGCCCGCCACCTTGCCGTAGACAATCCAGCGATCGACCCAACCTTCCTTTTCGGTTTTCGCCACCGCGACCGGCTCAAGGAAGTGGTTGTCCTTGAAATTCGGGTCGACGTTGCCGTCCCAGTCGAGGGCCTCGACCAGGTACTTGTTGTTGTTGTGCTTCTCTTTCGGGAAGTCCTTGGTGAGCAGCGACCGGGGGACCGCCCGTCCCTCGACCATCGACTGGTACATGGCGAAGACATCACTGCCCCACTGGGGCTCGTAAGTCACGAGGCTGCCCGGAGCGTGGAGCACGCAGGGGGGAATGAGCCAGCCGGTCCCGGGCTGCAGCCGATACGCCTTCGAGTGGTTCAGGATCCCGTTGTCCCCATCGTTCCAGCGATCGAGGCAGTCGATGATGTCCTGTTTGGTCGTGCCAGGCTCCAGCCCCATGAATGTGTAGGGAAAGTTGTTCCCAATCTGGTTCATCTGCGGTGGGAAGTAGTACGACTCGGGCTTCCCTTCCTGGCCGGTCAGCTTCGCCTGCTTGTCGTTCTGGTGCATGTGGTGCGGAATGGGCCCCATGTTGTCGAAGAACTTCGAATACACGGGCCACCGCTCGTACTTCTTCCAGATCGACTTGCCAATCAGCTCATCCTGCAGTTCGGCGACCGCGTCCCGCAACGTGAACACCTTCTTCCCGTTCACCACCACGTAGCTTAGCCCCTCGTCCGGCGGAGCCCCTTCGTTCGTCGCCACCGTCGTCGAGGCGAACCACCGCTCGTCAATCCCCCCGCGGTGCGTGCCGAGAAAGTAATAGTCGGCGGGATGCAGTTTCAGCCGGCGACCCGGTTGCAGAAACGACCGCGGCACCCAAGTAGGGGCCAGCCGGAGGATCCCATCGGTCTCGGACAACGCATTCGAAAGCTGGGTCTTCACACTCGCCATGACATCAAGCTCGCAGGTTGAAACGCACAGGGAGAAACAGAGTGATCACCACCCCCGCCACCCCACAGGAGTGGTCGACGCGGTGTCAAGACAAAAGAGATTCGATCAATGCCGACGCAGGCCGCTTGGTGCCTGGCTCCTGTCGGAAAGACTGAGGCACGTTCCCCAAGCCCAACCGTGACACAGTGACAATCCTGACACGGTCCCAACACAAGTCGCAAGTAACACTCGCCAGCCGGGGGGGCGGTCCAGAGCGCCAGCCACCCAGCCAGATCCCGCCGAGGGATCCCACACACCGCTTGGCCACCCCGGCTCAACACCAGTAGGACCGCCTCACCGGTTGCTTCCCCTTAATAAACGAGGAGCAACCGACTCACTGACCGACACACACGCCATGGCAACCTGGAGGTCGCACGAACTCGCGCCCCAATGCCGCAGTCCGCACGAGCGTCGCCCCCCTTGTGACCCTGGCCCCAACTCGATGGTACCGCCGACGGAGCCAGGACCAGGTCGTCCCCCGGACCAGTTGGCCGAAACCGAGGGGCCGAAGGGCGTTCCGGCACTTGGGTTCCTGGCAGGCTTCCTAGGGAAGTGCCGGGTGCCCGCACTGGGTTCGCTGCACGGTTTTCGCTGCCCCGTTTTCTAACGGGACCAACCCCGTGCGCCAAGTACCGGGCGTGTCTGCGTGAGTGAGGCAAACTGGGAACTCCAGGAAAGGAGCCAATTGTAAAAGGGGGAACAGCCCGCGGATGTTCCAATTGACCCCCCGGCAAACTTCCCCTAATAAACCGGTCCCCTTCAGTGTTCGCCGGCCCCTGGCGGTCCCCTTACGGGGCCCAGACCCTCCTGCCGCCGGTTTGAGGAGCCCCCCCTGACGGGGTTCCCCTGTCTGTCGTCCTGCCTCCCTCCCCTCCCCTGCGTCTTTGGCCACACGAGCACCCTGGTGCCGGGACTGACCCCCTCCCTCCTCTCTGTCGCGATCCGCCGACTTCGCCCGGCCTTGGTCCTGCTTTGCCTGGGCCTGCGGCTGCTGGCGTTGGGCCACGGGGCGTCCCTGCACGCCCAGGCCCCGGCCGAGGCGGGTGCGGGGCGCGATCCACTGAAGATCTCGGGCGACTTCCTCCGCACCTGGCAGGAGGGGGAAACCACGGTCCATCTCCTGCACGGGCACTGCGTGGTGGAGCAGGGTGAGACCCGTTATACGGCGACCCGCGGGGTCCTTTGGCGCCGGGTTGATGATCGGGGTGCCGGGGCAGGAGAAAAGGTCACCCTGTATCTCGAAGGCGATGTCCGCGTCGATCGGCCGGGCAGCACGCGGGATGAATCGCGGTTGCTGCAGAACCTGTCAGCCGACGCCGGCCTGCTGCTGCACAGCAAACGCCCCGCGGTCGAAAGTCCCGCTCCACAAGACCCCCTGTACCAGCGGGCCCTGGAAGAGCGAGGGGTCCTCCGTCGGCCACCGACTCGAACCATTCAACTGCGGGGCGACCCGGAGGCGGGGATTCCTCCCGAGCCCGGCCCCGCCGTGGAACTCCCACCCGATCCTGACGGCCCGATTCCCGAATTCCGCACTGTTCAACTCCCCGCTCCCGAGGGGCCGACCCGCCGATTCAGTATCTTCTCGCGCACTGGGGGAAACTGGAACTTCGAGTCGTTCCCCGCTCCCGACGCCACTCCTCCCGAGCAGGTGCTGGTCTTCACGGGGGGAGTCAACCTGGTTGTCGAGGGGCTGGGCCAGGCGGTCGCCGGGCAGTCAGTCGACACGCTCGACCTCTCGGCCGACAAGATCGTGATCTGGACCGACCAGGTCTCTTCGCTGAACTTCAGCGGTTCGGCCGAGCAGTCGCAGGAGATGCCGCTGCAGGTGTATCTCGAAGGCAACATCGTCATTCGGCAAGGGACGAACGTGCTGCGGGCGACGCAGGCGTTCTACGATGTCCGCGACCAGCGGGCCCTGCTCAACAACGCCGAACTCAAGAGCAAGATCGAAGGCTTCCCCGCCAAGGTGCGGGTGCTGGCCCGGCAGTTGCGGCAGTTGGCTCCGAACACCTTCCAAGCGAACTCCGCCGCGATCACCACCAGTGAATTCGGGAAGCCCGGGTACGCCCTGCAGGCGGGCGAGATCTTCCTCGAGCCCCGCAACGAGGGTTGGTACGGCGACAACCCGACTCGTTACAACCCGGTGACCGGGCAGTACGAGCCCGAAGAGACCCTCTGGGCCACACTGGTCGACACGACCTTCGTGGTCGAGGATGTGCCGCTGTTCTACGCGCCACAGCTGAGCGCCCCGGCCGAAGACCCCAACATTCCACTGCGGAATGTCAATGTGCAGTACGACGGCATCTTTGGCTGGCAGCTCAACACCACCTGGGACTCTTACAAGCTGTTCGGCATCGACCGCGTTCCGGGCACCCGTTGGGATCTGCAGCTCGATTACCTCAGTCTCCGCGGTCCGCGGATTGGGACCGAGGGGACCTGGACAGGGAACGAGCGGCTGGGCTACCCCGGGCGGTACCGGGGGACGGGGTGGGCGACCTTTATCTACGACCAGGGGCTCGACAACCTGGGTCTCGACCGATTGGCCCTTGAGCCCAAGCAGGAAGCCCGCGGCGGGCTGAGCGTCCGCGATCGCTGGGAACTGCCGTATGAAATGACCCTCGACTCGCAATTGTCGTTTGTGAGCGACCGGAACTATCTCGAAGCGTACCGCGAACGCGACTACGACACCGGCCTCGACTACGAGACTGCGTTGTTCCTCAAGCAGCAGCAGCAGAACTGGGCGTGGGCGGGCTTTGTGCGACCCAACCTGTACAATTACTACAACAACACCCAGTGGCTGCCCCGGGGCGATCTGTTCGTGCTGGGGGAACCGCTGTTCGACACGCCGTTCACCTGGACCAGCCACAGTTCGGCCGGGTTCGGGATTCAGCGGATCGCCTCGCCTCCAACCGATCCGAATGATTACTACAGTGTGCTCCCGTTCGAAGGAAACGCCGAGAGCGGGGTCTTCATGACCCGCAACGAACTGGATCTCCCGTTCTGGCTCGGCCCGTTGAATGTGGTCCCTTATGTCCAGGGTGAGGCGGCGTTCTGGAGCGAGAGCTTCAACAACGAATCGCTGGGCCGGCTGTATGGCACCCTGGGACTGCGGAGCAGCATCGAATTCTGGCGGGCCTATCCCGAGGTCTCGAGCGACCTGTTTGCGCTCAACGGGTTGGCCCACAAGATGGTCTTCGATGTCGACTGGTCTTACTCGCAGAGCACCGCTCCGCTGGGCGATGTGCTGCAGTTCAATGAATTCGACGACAACTCTCAGGAACAGTTCCGCCGACGGTTGCTGAGGAACACCTTCGGGGGAACGCTCCCGCAGCAATTCGAGCCCCGGCAGTTCGCCGTTCGCAGCGGGGCTGGAGCATCGGTCACCGCTCCCTTCCACGAACTGGTCGATGACATGCATGCGGTACGGTTTGGCTTCCGCCAGCGACTGCAGACCAAGTCAGGCCCGGTCAACGCGCCCCGCATCCGCGACTGGATGACGCTTGATCTCGAAACCACCCTGTTCCCCGACTCGGCCCGTGACAACTTCAATGAGCCGTTCGGGCTGTACGGGCTGCGGTACAACTGGTTCATCAGCGACCGCACCACCTTTACCGCTGGGTCGCTGTTCGACACCTTTGACAACCCCGAGCGGCTGTTCAACGTCGGGTTGATCAGCCAGCGCAGCACCCGCGGTAGCGTCTACCTGGGCTACCGCGTGATCCAGGGGGGGCCGCTGGACAGCCAGATCGCGACCGCCAGTTACAGCTTCTTGATGAGCCCCAAGTGGATCTCCAGCGTCATTGCCGCATATGGCGTCGCCGAGAATGAAAGCCGCGGCCAGTCCCTCACCCTGACCCGCGTGGGGGCCGACTTCCTGGTCCACGTGGGG
>CAIUHT010001224.1 GCA_903898975.1 uncultured Planctomycetaceae bacterium | reverse complement strand
TCGACACCGGCCTGCAGAACCTGCAGGGGACCACCGACAAAACGATTGATGGACAGTGATCGTCGGGAACTGACCGGCCCCGTATATCGTCCAGGTGACGGCGTTGCACTGGGTGGGCAGATTCGCGGCGTGAAGGTCGATCGGGGCCGATGATGGTCGCGATGGCGTTGGTGACCGGGCTGACAGCGGTCGCCGCAGTGACCGATCTGCGGTGGCACAAGATCTACAACTGGCTGACCTACCCGGGCATGCTGGTGGCCCTGCTGGTGGCGTTGGGGCCACCGTGGTGGAACGTCAGTTCGGGCTGGGAAGATTGCCTGCAGGGCTGGGCGGTCTGTGGCGGGTTGATGGTCACCGCGTTCCTGCTGTTTCCCTCGATGGGCGGGGGCGACGTGAAACTGATCGCCATGCAGGGAGCGTACCTGGGAGTGGAACGCGGGGTGCTGGCGATGCTGTGGACGTTCGTGTTCGCGGCGGTCGCGGCCCTGGCGATTGTGGTGTGGCGCGTGGGAGCCTGGCGGCTGCTGCGTGAGGGCCTCGGGCAACTGGTCTGGCTGGTGAAGACCGGTCGTCCGCGGCCGCTGGCCCCCAGCGAGCGGGCGGTGTTGCAGCCGGCGCTCCCCCTGGCGGCGGCGGCGCTCCCCGCCGTGCTGGTGGTCTGTTTTGATCTGGAACGCTGGCTGTGGTAGGCAGCCTGTCACAGGAACTTCCTCCCCGAGGTGGCCCATGTTGAGGTCCGTCGTCGAGGCCTGGCTCCCCCTGTTGGGATGGCTGGCAGCCTGCGGGGTGGTCTTGGGCCTGCTGGTGAGGTTCGTCCGGCTGAGTGCCCCGGGGCGCGCGCCGCTGTCCGCCGGAGCGTTGGCTCAAGGGGGACGCTGGCGGGAGTTGCCGAGTTGCGAATCGGGCAGTGTGCAGTCCCTGGCATTCGTGCTGACGTTCCCCATTTTTCTGATGGTGGTGCTGCTGATCATTCAGATCAGCCAGTTGATGCTGGGAATTGCCGTGGTGCATTACGCCGCGTTTTCCGCGGCGCGCACGGCAATCGTCTGGCTTCCCGCCCAAACCGATATGGACGCCGGTTCGGACTCTGAGCGGGCGAACCATGTGCTGCCCGGGAGCCTCGATCGGAGTGGGGGGGCCAACCCGATGGGTGGCGGGGGGCAGTTTCCCTACTGGTCCAGTGCCCCGCAGCTGGGGCAGGCGCAGGGGGCCGGCGGCGTAGACAAAATGCATCGCGTCTGGCGGACTGCGGCGCTGGCCTGTGCCCCGCTCGCTCCCTCCCGGCTGGTGACCAAGTCTGAGCCATTGCCGACGTACCTGAGCGAAGCGGCCAGTGAGGCCTGGCTGCTGCTGGCCCCCCGGCTGGTGAAGTCGGCGTATTACAAGCAGCGCTTGCAGCGGCAGGTCGACTACTCCATTCACAACACGCTGGTGATGGTGCGGGGGCGGGACGCCGACGGGGCCTCTGGCCCGACGTACAACCCTTACCCCGGGCATTACATCAGGCAGTACGACCAGTCGGTGGGCCAGACTGTCGACGTGTGGGTTCCCTGGGACCCGTTTGAGCTGGGCTGGGAAGACCCGGTGACGGTGAGCGTGTACCACAACTTCGCGCTGCTGCCCGGCCCCGGGCGATTTCTGAGCGAGAAACTGGTCGCCCCGCGGACTCCCGACCTGGTCAGTCGCCATCTGCGCGAGCAGCAGGGGGCGAACCATCCGCTGGGATATCAGCGCGGCCTGTACGTGGTCACGCTGGAAGCGCATTCCACATTGCAGATCGAGGGGCTGAAATCGGTGATGCCCTACCTGCACCTTCCCTGAGAGCCCACCGCCATGCGACAGAATCTTGATCGGGGCGGGGACGCCTGGCCTGTCGGGCGGGCGGAATCGAGCCGGGCTGGTGCCTGCACCAGTGCCGAGAGCGCCGGCGTGCGGATTCTGCGCGATGGGGGGCGTGGCTGGGTTCAATCGCGCTGGGTTCAATCGCGTTGGGCCCGGCTGCGGGAGTTGCGTTCGAATGAAGAGGGGGCCCTGTCGGTGCTATCCCTCATCCTGGTGCTGGGGCTGACGATCCTGTTCGGTTCGCTGATCAACATCGGGCGGGTGATCGACGACAAGCAGAAGTTGCAGAATGCCGCCGACGCGAGCGCGTATTCCTCGGCGGGGGTATTAGCGCGAGGGATGAACGGGCTGGCGTTCTCGAACCATCTGCTGTGCGACACGTTCGCGATGACGGCGTTTTTGCGCGAGGCCCGCGACCGGAATGCCGAGTCGCTGGTGCCGCCCATTCTCGCCGCGTGGAACGAGATTGTGCCCATTCTCTCGCGGTCGGAGTTCCCGAAGATTCGCGAACTGGGCCCCGCGGTGGCCACCAAGGTGCCGCTGGAGCAGGAGGCGGTGACCGCGTATGGCGAGATGTCGGCGGCGGTGGCCCAGGAACTGCTGCCGGTGTTCGAATACATCTTGCGGGAGCGGCTGATTCCGGAGTTCGAGCGGGCCCTGGTGCAGAGCATTCCGATGCTGGCGCAGGTGACCGCCAACGACCTGGCCTATCGGCATGGTCTGCATCCGTCGGCGTCAGCGAACAGTCGAGAAGAGCGGGAGCGCGGCCCGCAGCTGGGAGTCTTGTGGCGGACCTCGGTCATTCCGGTGGGGTACAACGGCGAGGACGACCCGCTGCTGCGGAGCCTCCCCGCGATTGACCCGTCGCCGGGGCTGGGGCCGGGTCAGACCGAACCTGTCCCCGACCCCACTCCCGATGGAATGGAAGGGCGGGACGCCGCCTCGCTGCCGTGGGCTGCCACGTACCTGGCCGAAGCGCAGCGCGATCGCGAGCGCTACGCTCGGGAGTATGTGAGGAACTGGATTGATGACCGCCTGCGGTTCTTCGCCGTCGAGGGGAAGATGTCGCAGTACATCAACCTCTACCACGTGTTCGCGTGTGGGCAACTGCAGCGACTGTTGAACGAGGAGTATCCGCTGACGAATCTGCCGCACATGATTCGCCGGACCGAGACAGGGCAGGATCCCGATGACCTGCGGAATCCGCGGAATGCACTGGCGGCCCGCGATCATCTCGAGCGGCACCACACGTTTGTGGGGGTGGCGTACCGGATGCGGATGCGTCCGACCATGCGGGGGATCTTCCAGCATCCGCTGGGTCACGACCCGGTCTGCTTCGCACAGGTGGAACTCTTCCTCCCGCAGGGTCGGCTGTATTTCAACCCGGGGGGGATGAGCAATCCGTCGGCTCCGGACATTGGCGGGGGGGGCGTGGGCCTGCCCATCGAAGTTCCCCTCGATCCTGGCGAGCCGCAAATGGTGCCCCCCGGCTGGGGTGGCGAGGGCTGGCCTGTGAACTGGAGCTTGTGGAGTCAGAACTGGACGGTGCGACTGGTCCCCGCGACGTCGGAGTCGGCCCAGGCGATCCTGGAGTCGAGTCCGCCCCCCACGGGTGGAGCGATGCAGGGACAATACCGGGGGATCATGCCCCCCATGACCCGGCTCTCACGCGGGTCCTTTCAGACCCTGAACGGTCACTGATCTGAACGGTCACCGAGTGGTGCCGTTTCCACGTTTCCCCTTCTGCAGCGAACCCCGCAGGCCGTTCTCAACCCGGCGGTCTCTCTTCCGATCAACCAGTTGGAGCGGTCTCGAATCCATGCAACGACGGCTTCGATCCACAGGCAGTGCGGGGCTTGTTGCGCGGGAGCGCGGGGCCCGGCGACGGGGCGTCCAGTTGGCGGGGGCCGCCGGCTCAACGCAGCCCCTGTCTGCCACGAATGATTCAGCGCGGGCGGGGCTGGCTCCGGTTGAGCTGGTGCTGGTGCTGCCCCTGCTGCTGATGGTGTTGGCGCTGATTATCAACTTCGGGCACCAGGCGGCGTGGAAGAGCAAGGCGCTGACAGCGGCCCGGCAGGGGGAATGGCGGCAGCGACCGATGCGACAGGCTGGGGGGCGGGATGAGCCCCCCCTCGAATGGCAGGCACCAGAGCGGATGGGGGGCGGTGGCGCGGCATCGGCCCCACTGTTTCAGAATGACCCCTACCAGCAATTCGCCGTCGTGCGTGGCCCCCAGGTTTTCGACCCGCAGGCAAATCCTCCCGCCTCAGCCGTACAGGTCGACACCTCGCTGGTCGAGATGGATTCGAAAGTCTCCGAGGGGTCGGCCGCGGTGAATCGCCCGCTGGCGTTGTTTCAGAGCCTGGGGCGGATCTCGTTTGATGTGCGACACCCGCTGGTGGAGTCGCACTGGCGATTCCCCGAGATGGGGTATGGGGGGAATCAATCCCGCCGCATCGAGCGGCTGTACCGCTTTCAGCCCTCGGGGAACGTGCTCAACCAGGGAGAGCGGTTTCGGCAGGCGGCGCTGGCGATCCTGGGGTCTCCCGCCCGCCCTGCGCTGGCGGTGCTCGATCGCGATGACGAGCTGCGGAGCTGGTTTGGCTCGAGCAGCGATTTTCATCCGACACTCCCCCGCACCGTGGCCTGCGACCTGGACGTAACGCGGGTGCTGCAGGGCGACGTGGCACCGTTGATCAGCCGGATTCGCGGGCCCAACGGCGGGGGGCGTGGCGGTGTGCCTGAAGCGATCGCCGGTCGCTTTCGCCAGATGTACCAGGAGCAGCTTGATCAGCTTTCACTGCTGGACCCGCCCCCTCGGGCCGAGATTGCCGCGTTAAAACAGAAGATCGAGATTCTCGACCGCTACCTGGCAAGCCTGAGGTAACGGGTCAGCTTGGGGCTTGGCTGCCGGGCTCGCCCCAGCGAGTTTGGCCACCTTACAACAGCCCGCTGCGGTTCACAACCTGTCGCACGAGCCAGGAGCCTCCCCTGCCAGCCCCCGATTCATCCCAGCCCGCTGCGGGACGTTCGGCAGAGGGTGCGCGGACCCCGGTGCAGCCCGCAGGGGCCGGCGCATCGAGTGGGGACGCCGCGGTGTCGGGACAGGTCGCTGGCAGGGAAGTCACTGGCAAGGAAGTCGTCGGCGGGGAAGTTGCTGAGACTTCTGCCGCCGGGTCACCTTTGGCTGACCCTGCGAATGGAGGCAGTACCTCCTTGGGAGGCGTGGGAAAACTGGCGAGGCAGATGGCCAGCCGGACCACCGACCTGCTGGCCATTGCCCTGCTGACCGCCACATTGCTGACCTTCGCCCGGCAGTTGACCGACTGGTGGAGCAGTGGGGCTCCTTCGACTGGGGTGGGGCAGCCGACGGGAGGAGTCGATTTTCAAGAGATGCAGCGCGGGGGGGCTGCGGCGTGGTTCGAATTTGGCGATCTGCCCATGGCGTGGCGGCAGCAGTCGGTGCGGGGGACGGAGGACGAAGCGGTCGCGGCACTGCGGACCGCCCTCACGAAGATTGCTTCAGCCTCGGGAACGGGGGAGATCACGGTCCCCGCTGCCGAGGGGGAGCGGCGACTGCTCGAGTTGCTGGCAAACCAGGACGCAGCCGGGGAGGAAGTGCTCCCCGGACAGGAATGGCTGACGCTCGACGGTCCGCTGTCGGGGGGAGTGATTGTTCGCTGGGGGCCGGGGGGCGAGCGAAGGGAGCAGCGGCTCGGAGGGCGGGTGGTGGCGTGGGGGCTCAAGCAGCCCGGTGCAAAGGGAGGGTGGAATCTGCACCTGTTTGGTGCCGCGGCGGGGGTGAGTGCGGGGCAGGCGACCCAGGGGCTGACATTCCCGGGCGGGCGACGAGTGCTGGTGGTGGGGAATGACACGGGGGGGCAGCTGCAGTTGTGGCGGGGGACTGGGGAACTCGACGATTGGCGCCACGCGGTGGATGACCAGCTGCGGCAGGCGGGTTGGAGCCCGGAGGGAGCCTGGCAGCCGGGGGGGCAGGGGCAGCAGCGGAGATATCGGCGGCTGGCAACGACCGGGGGGGGCAGCCGGGCAGTCGGGGAGACGCCCGGGAAAGCGGCGGGCGAAAGCGCGTTCGAGGAGGGCGCAGCGGGGGGAGCCGGCTGGGTGGAAGTGAGCCTGTGGGAGGTGGCCGATCGCGCTGCGCCCCTGACAGCTTGGTTTCAGTTTGGAGAGTCGGAGCGTTAGACTGGCACGCGGATCTGGAAGGGAACCAAGAATGAAAAACGCACCGGGATTCGTGCTGGCCCTGGGCCTCGGGCTGATTGGCGCGGTCGTGAACTGGGTCTATCTGGCACAGAAGGCCCGACTGCTGGAGCACGTCGATTTCATCGGCATTGCCGAGAATGTGAAGCTCTCTCCCGGAGACCGGTTTCGCAAGGAGCACCTGCTGAAGATTCCGGTGCCACAGCATGCGGCGGGGGGGTTGCAGAAGGCGGCGGTGAAGTGGTCGATGATCGACACGATTGTGGGGATGCCCGCGACGAAGACGTACAGCCCGGGCGAGGTCGTGCT
>CAIUHT010001223.1 GCA_903898975.1 uncultured Planctomycetaceae bacterium | reverse complement strand
CGTCCGCCGGGGTTGGGGGCGTCGGGTTGATGGCGGTCTTATGCCAACGACGCGACGACAACTCGATGTTCCCCCACCCCCGCCCCTCCCCCGCGACGACGGTTTTCCTGCTT
Organism: uncultured Planctomycetaceae bacterium; assembly: GCA_903898975.1. Classification (GTDB taxonomy): domain Bacteria; phylum Planctomycetota; class Planctomycetia; order Planctomycetales; family Planctomycetaceae; genus UBA10511. The sequence goes on along the minus strand of CAIUHT010001223.1, from coordinate 10,923 downwards.
GTCACAGCGGCTCGCGCGGGAGTGGGGGGACTTGGGACTGATGTGTCTTCTTCGTGCGGAACTTGCTTTTCTTTCGGGATGACGGATTTGGCGGAGTAATTCGCCTGAACTGCGCTGCAAAACCTGCCTGTCCTCGCGGTCGAGTGGACGACGGCGGTAGAATTTCACACTGAGGGTTCACGGGTTTTGGATTCGGGAGGCGGGGATGCCGACGCAGCGATTGCCGGTGGTGAGTGAGACGCTCTGCACCCGGTGCGGCGAGTGCGTCGCAACCTGTCCGGTGCAGGCGTTGGGGGTTGGCCTGGACGGGTCGGTCGTGGTCTGGCCCCAGGCCTGCGTGGGCTGTGACGTGTGTGCGCAAGTCTGTGAGCCCTTGGCAATTGCGATGCGTGAGCAGGATTGGTAAAACGCAGTCAGCGGTCGCCCGCACCCGCCGATGGCGGGGGAGATCGCCCCGCCCGGTGGGTCCCGGGACAGGTTCCTTTTTGCAGAGCATCATGAGTTCCGCGTCGGTCACAGAGAGCCAGGTGGTGGAGGTGTTGGGGTCGGTCGTCGAGCCGCACTTGGGGCGGAGCGTCGCCAGCCTCGGGATGCTGCGGGGAGTGACCGCCTCGGCCGGCGGGGGAACCACTCTCCGCCTGCAGTTGCCCGCTGCGGCGTTCCCCGGGAAAGACCAGTTGGCGGCAGCGGTCACCCAGGCAGTCGCAGCACGGTTCCCACAGGCGGCCCCGGTCACGGTCGAATGGTCGTGGGAGGTGAAGGGGAAAGAGTCGGGAGGCACTCTCGGACTGCGCGTGAAGAACGTGGTCGCAGTCGGCAGCGGCAAGGGGGGAGTGGGCAAGAGCACCGTCGCGGCGTCGCTCGCGGTGGGACTGCAGCGGGCGGGAGCCCGCGTGGGCATCATGGATGCCGACATCTACGGACCCAGCGTCCCGCACCTGTTTGGCGTGCAGGGCCGACCGCGCATCCTTGAAGAAGCAAACGCCCAGGGACAGACAATCCAGCGGATGGATCCCCTGGTGTCGAACGGGGTCAAGATCATGTCGATCGGGTTCCTGGTGCAACCCGACGAACCGGTGATTGTGCGCGGGCCGATTCTGCATCGCACGATCGAGCAGTTTCTGCGGCAGACCGCCTGGGGCGAACTCGATTACCTGCTGATCGATCTCCCCCCGGGAACAGGCGATATCGCCCTCACACTCTCCCAGTTGCTGGGACTGGCGGGCGCAGTGGTGGTCTGCACGCCGCAGCAACTGGCCCTGCTGGACGCGGTGAAGGCGATCAACATGTTCAAGAAGGTCAACATCCCTGTGCTGGGTGTGGTTGAGAACATGTCGGGCGACATCTTCGGTGCGGGGGGTGCCGAGCGAAAAGCCGCGGAGATGGGCGTTCCCTTCCTGGGAACGCTGCCCATGACGGGCCGGCTGCGGGAATTGGGCGACGCGGGGCAGATTGGGGCGGCGTATGCCGACGATTCGCCCGCGCGAACCCACCTGCAGCACGTGTGTGAGCAGGTGTCGATGCAGATCGCGCGGACACTCCTGGAGAGTCCGCAAATGCCGACGCTTGAGATTCTGTAGCTTCACGGTTGCCAGACCAGGAGGGTGCGGTGCCAGACGCGGAATGCCAGGGACAGGGCCCGTTGGGGTGCGATGCCGACACTGAAGTCGGCGACACGCCGCTCACCCTCAGCCGGGTGGATCGAGGCCCGGGAAGCCGAGTCAACCGCGAGCATCGAGCGGCACCCAGTCCGCTTCCCCGGCGGCCACTCCAGCGACTGCGTGAGCTGCCGGGAGAATTCGGCAACGCTCCGCTTGCATGGTCTTTTCGCGGCGGGCTGAGGCTGAGTCTTGCCCTGGTGGTACTGGCCGGGGTGTTGGGGCCCGAGCCAGCGCGGGGGCAGGCGGTGGACAAGACCGCGGCTGCCCGCGAGCGGATGGTGCGGCTGTTTCTTGAGGACGAGGGGGTCAAGAACCCGCGCGTGCTCGAGGCGATGCGGACCGTTCCCCGGCACCTGTTCGTCCCCCAGCCCCAGCGGGGGGCGGCCTACAACGACCAGGCGTTGCCGATCGGTCACAAGCAGACGATCTCGCCACCGTTCATCGTGGGCTACATGACCGAGATGCTCGACCCGCAGCCCGAAGACCGGGTGCTCGAGATCGGGACGGGGAGCGGGTACCAGGCGGCGGTCCTGGCGCAGGTGGTCAAGGAGGTTTACACGATCGAGATTGTGGAGCCCTTGGGACGAACCGCGGCACGAGTCCTGGGCGACCTGAAATACTCGAATGTGTTTTCGAAGGTGGGGGATGGCTACCAGGGTTGGCCCGACAAGGCCCCCTTCGACAAGATCATTGTGACCTGCAGCCCCGAGGATGTCCCCCAGGCCCTGATCGATCAGCTCAAGGATGGGGGGAAGATGATCGTCCCGATCGGCGAGCGGTACGACCAGGCGTTCTTCCTGCTGGAGAAGCAGGGAAGCGAGCTGGTGCGGCGGAAACTGCTCCCCGTGCTGTTCGTTCCGATGACGGGCGACTCGGAGAAGAATCGGAAGGTTTTGCCCAACCCGGCGAAGCCCGAGTTGCGCAATGGTGGCTTCGAACACGAGAACGAGGGGATCGCCGAAAGCTGGTACTACCAGCGGAACCTGGCCCGAAAAACAGACGACGCTCCGGAGGGTTCGGCGTTTGTGGAGTTTGAGTCGACAGAGCCGGGCCGGGCCGCGCAGCTCCTGCAGGGGATGGGGGTCGATGGCTCGAAGGTGGCGGGCCTGCAGTTCAGCCTGCGGGTGCGGGCGCGGGAGGTCAAGCCGGGCGTGCATCCCGACGAGCGGGCGGTGTTGCGGGTGCATTTCTACGACGCCGAACGGCGGGAGCTTCCGGCGGAAGGCCTGGGCCCGTGGGAGGGGACTTTCGACTGGAAGCGGGTGTCGCGACTGGTGACCGTTCCACCCCGGGCCCGCGAGGCGATTGTGCGGATTGGACTGTGCGGGGCGACCGGGAGCCTTGGGGTCGATGATGTGCAGATGAAAGTCGTGCCCCGCTGAAGCGTCGGCAAAGGGCCGGCTCGGGCGCGAGTCATTGCCATGACCGTCGGGGCTTGCCTGGCGAGAGACCAGACGCCCCGACGACCAGATCTGCCGGACGGCGGCGACAGTGCACACGGCGAACACATCGCGTCGGAGACGTTCCCCTTGCGGCTCGACCGAATGTGGCAGGCCACGAAAAGTGCCGCGACCGCACGGTTGACAGGTGAGTCGAGGGCTGGCGTGGGGCAGGCGGAAGCAGACAGAAACGAGGCAGCCATGAGCGGGACAGCGGGAGAGACAACGGCGGGGAGTGGGAGCGGGACGCCAGCTGGAGCCACCTTGGCCGCTGTGTGGCCGAGGGTGGCAACGGTCTCGACACCCCTGGGTGCGCAGTGGGAGAGCCTGGAGCGGGGCTGTGTGTGGTTTGAGCTGGTGGGGCGGACGCAACTGGTGGTGACCGGCCGGGATCGGCAGAAGTTTCTGCACAATTTCTGCACCAACGACATCAAGGGGCTGGGGCTGAATCGGGGGTGCGAGGCGTTTGTTACGACGATCCAGGGCAAACTCCTGGCGCAGGTGACGGCCTGGAATGGACCGGAGGAACTCGTCCTGCTGGGACCGGCGGGACAGGGGCCGCGGTTGCTGAAGCACCTGATGAAATACCACATGAACGAGGAATTGGAGCTGTCCGACGTCACCGCCCGGCGAGCCAGCCTGTTGCTGACAGGACCTGGAGCCGAGCGCGGTTGTGGGGAACTGGGGCTGGCCGCGCTGCCAGCCGAATCGGGAACGCAGCAGGCGGGGGTCTTTGAGGGACACCCACTGTGGATCCGCCGGGAGGAGTGGCTGGGTCGGACTGCATTCGAGCTGACGGTGCCGGTCGAGGGGCTGGAGGGGCTGCGGAAGGGAGTCGCGGCCAGCGCGGTGGCGGGTGGTCCCGAGCTGTTTGAATGGTTGCGGATTGGAGCCGGTTTTCCCTGGCATGGGGTGGATGTGGACGAAGGGAACCTGGCGCAGGAAGCGTCGCGGACCGCCGAGGCGATTCATTTCCGCAAGGGTTGCTACCTGGGGCAGGAGCCAATCGCGCGGATTGACGCCCTGGGGCATGTGAATCAGACGATTCGGCGTCTCGTGGTGGAGGGGCTGGAAGTTCCCGCAATGGGAGCCGAATTGCGGTCAGCCGAAGAGGTGCCGCGACCGGCGGGGCGGGTGACCTCGGTGGCCAGGCATCCTGCGGGGACGGGGATCCAGGCACTGGCGCTGGTCCGCCGGGGATTTGAACTCCCGGGGACGCGGTTGCAGGTTGCGTGCGGAGGGGGCTGGCAACCGGCGCGGGTCGAGTGGGGGGACACCGCGTCATGAGTGGCCTGCCGCGGGGGAGCCTGGTGGCGCAGAACCTCTCGAAGGTCTACCGGGTGGGGGAACCGCGGAGCGTGTTTTCGTGGCGGGCGCTCCCCTCGCTGCTGCGGCGGCCCGACGCAGGGCGGATGCTGCAGGTGCTGGATGGGGTGTCGTTCTCGATCGCGCCCGGGGAATGCGTCGGACTGATGGGTCCGAACGGGACTGGCAAGAGCACGCTGTTGCGGATCTTGACCGGGATCACAGCCCCCACCGGAGGCCAGGTGGGGCACGGGGGGCGAGTGGCGGCGGTGCTCGACCTGGGGAGTGGCTTTTACGAAGAGCTGAACGCTCGCGAGAACACGCTGCTGAACGCCCAGTTGTTGGGTATGGGGCGAGCCGAGGCGCACGAGAAGCTGGATGAGATCTTCCGCTTCGCCGAGCTGGAGGGATTCCGGGACGCCCCGATGGGGCAGTATTCATTCGGCATGCGGTTGAGGCTGGCCTTCAGCATTGCGATGGCGCTGGAGCCGGACATCCTGCTGCTGGACGAAGTGATGGGGGTGGGGGATCTGCAGTTTCAGCGGCGGAGCGCGAAGCGAATCCGGGAGCTGGCCGAACGGGGGGTGACGCTGCTGGTCGTATCGCACCACCTGTCGGATCTGACACGGATCTGCTCGCGGGGACTGCTGCTGCAGGGGGGCCAACTGCGGGCCGATGGGCCAATTCAACAGACCATTGACACCTACCTGGAGCTGGCGGGAGGAGGCGGGGGGAACAGCGTGAGGGGGGAAGCCAGTGGCGCGGCCAGGGAGGCGATCGAACCGGCGGGAGCGGCGGCGCGGGGGGAGGCGGGCGTCGAGATTCAGCAGGTCGAACTGGCGGGGGAGAGCGGGTTGCCGCAGGGGGTCTTTCGCACGGGAGAGACCGTGCTGCTGCGGCTGAAGTTTCGGACGGTCGGCGTGCTGGACCGGCCGATGATTGCGTTTTCGCTGTATCGGGAGGATGGACTGTATGTGGCGCAGGCGTCGACGGAACAGGCGGGGTACCACACGGGGACTTGCCGGGGAGAAGTGGACGTGGAATTTCGGTGGGAGTGTCCCCTGACGAGTGGGGCCTATCGGGTCTCGGCGGCGGTGTGGGAATCGGGGGGGCGAACCCAGTTGGCGCAGGCCCATTCGGCGGCGGGATTCGAAGTCTTGACGCGCCCCGGTCACGAGGCGGGAGTGCTGCGGTGGGAGGGGGCCTGGAATCTGCGGGCAAACGCCAACGGGGCGGGCTCCTCAGGGTGACGGGGCAGGTCTGAGCCGGCCCGGCCCTTACGCGGGCTGGTCCCGGGCGACGACTGGGATTGATGCGGGCGGGACGCCGAGTGGGGGTGTGGGAACCGGGGCGCGCGGGCTGGCGAAGGGTGCGGGTTCGTGTGGTCAGGTGGGGACCGGGCGGGTATGCTCTGACGCAGGTTTCGTCAGGGGAGGGCGAGCGGCCCGGGCGCCTGTTGAAGCCGCGAATGGTGTGCGTGTTGGTGTTCCCCAGGCTTGGTGCTCTCCGCGACATGGCTCCCCTGCTGCAAGTTGACAACCTGCGCACCTGGTTTCGCACCCCCGCCGGGTATGCCAAGGCGGTGGATGGGGTCAGTTTTTCCATTGAGCCGGGCCAGACGCTGGCGGTGGTGGGCGAAAGCGGGTGCGGCAAGACGGTGACAGCGCTGAGCATTCTGCAGCTGATCTCGCGTCCGCCCGGGGAGTTCAAGTCGGGATCGATCGTGTTCGAGGGACGCGATCTGCTGCAGGTGTCGGCGACGGAACTGCAGGAGATTCGCGGGGGGCAGATTGGAATGATCTTCCAGGAGCCCGGGACCAGCCTGAACCCGGTGTTCACGGTGGGCGACCAGATTGCCGAGGCGATTCGACTGCACGAACCAGTCGCCCGCGGCGACTTGCGGGAGCGGGTGCTGGCGGCCCTGCGGGCGGTGCGGGTGAGCGACCCGGAGCGGCGGATCGACCAGTATCCGCACGAGATGTCGGGGGGGATGAAGCAGCGGGTGATGATTGCGATGGCCCTCGCGTGCAATCCGCGGCTGTTGATCGCCGATGAGCCCACCACGGCGGTGGATGTGACAATCCAGGCCCGAATTCTCGAGCTGCTGCGGCAGATGCAGGCCGAGCGGGGGATGGCCATCCTGCTGATCACGCACGACCTGGGGGTGGTGGCCGAGTTGGCCGACCAGGTGGTGGTGATGTATGCGGGGCAGGTGATTGAGCGGGCAGGAGTGGAGGAGCTGTTTGCGAATCCGCGGCACCCCTACACGCGGGGCCTGTTCGCGAGCCTGCCGCGGGTGGATCGCCGCGAAACACGACTGCAGGCGATTGAGGGGTCGGTCCCACCGGCGACGCAGTTTCCGGCGGGGTGTCGCTTTCGCGAGCGGTGTCCGCTGGCGGGTCCCGAATGCCTCCAAGAGCCAGTGCTGGAAACGGTGGAGCCTGGCTCAAAGGCGCCGCATGTGGTGGCGTGCTGGAAACACAAGGAGTTGGAACGTGCCCCCGTTGCTGGAAGTTGACCGGCTGAGCAAACACTTTCCGGTCCGGGGTGGGTTGTTGCCCCGGGTGCGGGAGTGGGTGCGCGCGGTGGACGATGTCAGTTTTTCGATCGCCTCGCGCGAAACGCTGGGCCTGGTGGGGGAAAGTGGCTGCGGGAAGACGACGGTGGGGCGGACGCTGCTGCGGCTGGTCCCGGCCACCGGGGGGGCGGTGCGGTTCCAGGGCCGGGACCTGCTGGCGATGCAGGGGAGTGAGTTGCGGCGGGCCCGCCGGCAGATGCAACTGATCTTCCAGGACCCCTTTGGCAGCCTGAACCCGCGGATGACGGTGGGACAGATTGTGGGGGAGCCGCTGTGGTTCCATGGGCTGGCGAATCGGAGCGAGCTGAACGATCGCGTGACGGCACTGCTGAAGCAGGTGGGGCTGCGGCCCGAATCGGCCCAGCGGTACCCGCATGAATTCTCGGGGGGGCAGCGGCAGCGAATTGGCATTGCGCGGGCCCTGGCACTCGAACCGAAGTTCATTGTGTGCGACGAGCCGACGAGCGCGCTCGACGTGAGCATTCGCGCGCAGATTGTGAACCTGCTGCAAGACCTGCAGGCGACGCATGGACTCTCGTACCTGATGATCAGCCATGACCTGGGAGTGGTGCGGCACGTGTCAAACGCGGTGGCGGTGATGTACCTGGGGCGGATCGTGGAGCAGGCTCCGACCGAGGCGCTCTATGAGTCACCGACCCACCCGTACACCCAGCTGCTGCTGGGGGCGATTCCCGTCCCCAACCCAGCCCGTCGGCGTGTGCCCCGAGGGACAGCAGGGAAAATCGAAGTGGCCGACGATTCGATCCCTTCGCCCATCAACCAGCCGGCGGGCTGCGCCTTTCACCCCCGGTGTCCCCTCTACGCGCGGCTGGGGAAGCCCGAGAGTTGCCGGACAGCTCTTCCCGAACTCACCCCCCTGCCCCAGGACCCGGCGCACCGGGTTCGCTGTCATTTCCCAACCGAGGCCGGTCAATCGCTGGTCGAGTTGGTGAGCTGAGGCAGCGGCCGGCTCACTCGATCATCGGCCCCCGCCCCTCCCAGTGCCCGGCCATAAGCAGTGCGATTCGAACCCGGGGTGTGTTCCGAACGACGGAGCTGGCGCACGGATTTCGCGCTGATTGGTCTGCGCGTTTTCGGGAGCGACTGGAGGAATCGGTTCTGACCAGTGCGCCCCTGGCAGGCTGGCCAACTATCGAGCGTCGCTCGACATGAGGCAACTCAACAGCGCCCAACTGAGAATGCAGCGGCGCAGAGGACCGGGACTAGGGTGCGGTCGGAGCTTCTGTCGCAACCGCTGGGCCGCCGGGCTGTAGCTGGTAGGCCACCGCTTCGACGCCGTTCCGGAAGAACATGAGTCGCCCGGCAACCACCGGGTGATTCCACGTCTTGTCGCTGAGGGCCTGGACGCGTCCCAGTTCATTCCAGCGGTCGGGATCGGCGTCGACGAGGATGGCCGCTCCTTCTTCGGTGGCGATCAGCAGGCGGCGGTCGGCTTCCAGCAGGACCAACTGCCCGAAGCCGTAGCGGCCTCCTTTCCAGCGTTTGCGACCATCTTCGGCCGAGATGCAGCAGAGGATGTTCTGGTCGAACCCGTAGAGGTGTCCTTCGAAATGCACAAAGTCATTGAACGAGGGCTTGAGGGCATTGCTGGACCAGCGTTCGGTGATGGTCCAGGTGTCGCCCGTGCGAACAACATCGAGCCGGGCGAGCCCCACGCCATCGCCGACGGGGACGATCAGGCTGGAGTCGGACAGGAGTTGAGGCTGGCACTTGGCCGGGCCCTTCCAGAGGCTGGGACGAAACGACCAGAGGAGTTCGCCGGTGGTGGGATCGAGGGACTCGAGCCCTTCCGGCGAGGCGAACAGGATCTGGGGCACACCCGCCAGCTCGGCGGGCTGGGCCGAGCTGAAATTCATCCCCCGCTGGGGACGGGACCAGCGGGTTTGCCCGGTATTTCGGTCGAGAGCGAGCAGTCCGTGGGGATCGGTTCCCCCGGCATAGATGAGCACAAGATCGCCCACGACGAGAGGCGAACCCGAGAAGCCCCAGACGGGAAGCTGCGCGTCGACCTCTTTCATGAGGTCGCGTTTCCAGAGGAGCTGGCCGGTGGCGGCGTCGTGGGCAGTGAGCAGCGCCTTGGCGCCCAGGGCGAAGAGCTGGCCCCCGTCAAACGTGGGGGTCGAGCGGGGTCCGGGACCGGCGACTACGTCGGAAAATCGGACCGGTTGTTCGACCTCCCAGACGAGCTTGCCGGTCTGGGTGTCGAGACAGGTGAGCAGCTCGGAGTCACCCCGCTGCTCTTGCGTGAAGAGCCGATCGCCCACGCTGGCGAACGAAGACCAGCCGGGGCCGATCGGTTGCCGCCAGAGTTCGCGAGGGGGGGTCGAGGACCAGTCGAGCGGGCCGACCGACCAGTTGACGCGACTGTTCATGGCGGGGCCGCGGAACATGGGCCAGTCGTGCGGGCCGACCACGAGGGCCTGTGGGGCGGCGACCTGGTCGACCGTTGAGCGGGGGACGAGGCGTTCCTCGGGAGAGGCGGTCCAGCGCCAGCGGAGTTCGGGGTGGTAATCGCCGTCGAAGCCTTCGAGTTTCCACCAGGGGAGCTGAGCCCAGGCCAGCAGGGGCAGCAGGGCGGCGAGGCCCAGTTGCTGCCAGGCATTCCAGCGCTGGGCCCACCAGAGGCCGAAGGTCATACCGGCGAGGACGGCGGGGAGGCCGTAGATCCAGAGAGGGACACCCATCGAAGGATCGATCCAGCGGGCCACGCAGAGGCCGCAGAACGCGACGACAAGGGGGAGAGCCAAGCGGACCTTCCACGGGACCCGGCTGAACCCAACCAGCCAGACCAGGAAGAGGAGCAGGCAGACGGCGGGGGCTCCCATCATGAGGAAGAAGCGGGTCTGGTTGTCGATCGAGGGGGTGACGCTGAGGAAGAGACCTGCCGCCTGGAGGGCGAGGATGAGGATGGCTGGCCAGAGGCGCAGAGAGTTACGCCGGGCTGGGTGGCGGGGAGCCTCCAGGGGCAGCTCGCGCGCGGCATCGCCAGGATGAGGAACGGGCGTCGTGGGCGGGGTGGATTCCGGCATGCTGGACAGACCTGCGGGGGAATTGCCTGGGGAACAGGTTTTCGATGGGGAATGATAGTCAAATTCGCCGGTCTGGCCTGCGGAGCGAGGTGGGTGGTTCCCACCCCAGGGGTTGGGGGGGCCCGGGTCGAGGGGGGGCGGGGGAGGCTGGCCGAAAGGTTGCCTGAAGGATCAGGCCGGCGGCAGCAGAGGTGGGGTGGCGTCGGTTCTGGTGAATTTGCGGGATAGTGGGTGAGGTACGCAGCCCGGCAAGGCCCAACGGGGTCGAGCGGGCGTCGTGAGTCAGAACGCGTGTGGAGCGCGGAATGGGGCGAGGGGTGACGCCCCCGGGGGAGATGCTAAACTGGGGCGGAACCTAGGAGTCCGCCGGGGCGGGCCCCGCATATCCATGGGTTCACGCCCGGTCGGTCCTCTTCAGGTCGTCGCTCTCTATGCCGGTCAAAGTCCGCTGCCCAGGCTGCCAGAAGGTGTTGACTGCCCCCGACGCTGCGCGGGGGAAGTCGTTGAAGTGTCCCGAGTGCACGACGGCGGTGAAGATTCCGGCGGGAGAGGGAGCGGGGGGCGCGGAGGGGAGTGGGGCCAAGGCGAAGGCGAAGCCCAAGACGGTGGAGGACGACGAGGGGCTGCTGTCGCGGCTGGACATGTCGGCCGCGATGGACACCGGTTCGAGCCTCTGTCCGAAGTGCGGCACCGACATTCCGGAGGAGGCGAAGGAGTGCCCGAAGTGCGGGGTCGACCCGCTGACGGGGCAGTTGTCGAAGGCGGCGAAGCGGCGGAAAGGGCTGAAGGGGGTCGATCCCCGGGAGTTCTATAAGGTCTTCCTCAAGGACTCGTGGCAGTTCACGCTCGAGAATTGGGGGATGCTGCTGCGGACAGCATGGTACATGCTG
>CAIUHT010001222.1 GCA_903898975.1 uncultured Planctomycetaceae bacterium | reverse complement strand
TCCCGCGCCTGTTCCGGAACGCGGGCAGCCGACCGCCAACCCGGCGAACACCGCGCCCGGCTCGACAACACCAGTCCCGCTGGCGGCGGTCGGCGAGCCCCCCCACACGTCCCGCAGCGGCTGGGCCTGGCTCAGCCTGGGCCTGCGCCTCATGCTCGCCATCGGCGTCATCGAGGCGATGCCCGACCAGGCGCTGTTCTCGATCATTCACCCCGGTCCCCGCCGGCTGCTGTTCCCCAAGGGACGCCGACTCCAGGCCGCCCGCGAGCAGTTCTGGCCCCTCTGCCGCGACCTGCTCTACCGCCACCTTGACCGCTCGTCGGCGGTCTTCGCCATCCTCTCGGTCATGGTGGGGGGACGAACCAACGTGACGGTCGGCTGGTGGTGCTACGGGATCGCCGTGCTGCAATACCTGATGATCGGCCTGATCGCCTCCCGCGACAAGGCGATCGACGTGCTCACCGAGTTCGATCGCGCCATCGCTCGCCGCCGGGACAAGCTGGAACGCGACCTTCGGCAATTCGACTAGCCCGCCCTTGTGCGGCGGAACCGACACGGTCAGCAGGCTGGCCCCGACGGCTCGCCCCGAAGTGCCATCTCGACCGCCGCCAGTTGGCCGCCGACATCACACGGAAACTTGCGAGTGACAATGACCAGACGCGATCGCGCCGCCCCATGGGTGCTGCGAACGAATCGGGGCATCCGCGGGTGGTCCGCCAGCCACTTCTGAGGCGTCAGGGTCGAGGCCAGCGTTCAGACCGCGGCCGACCCGGGTGCTGCCGGGGTCGTCCGATCGGACCGCCCCCAGATCGCCACCAGCACAACCACACCGACCACCAGCCAGACGTCGGCCAGGTTGAAGAGGGGCCACTCGAACTCGGGGACCAGTCGCCAGTCGAACAGCGAGCGACATTCGACGAACGGCAGGGTGCAGTCAACAAAGTCGCGGACGGCGTAAATTGGCCGGCCCGCCTCATCGCGGCAACCGTGCAGACCCAGCCGATCGTGCAGATTCCCCAGGGCCCCGGCAGCGACCGCCCCGCAGGCCAGCGACAACCGCCAGTCGCGCCAATTGCGCCGCCACAGCCAGGCACCAATCGCCACCACAACCAGCCCGGCAATCCCTGCATAGAGCCAGGTCAGCCCCGGCCCCATTCCCAACAGCGCCCCCCGGTTGAAACTGGTCCGCAGTTGCAGTCGCAATTGCCCCCACAGACAGGGGGCCGCGAATTGCCAGTCACTGGTGCGATGCTCGTAACCGAGTCGGGCAAAGACCCAGGCCTTCGTGCCCAGGTCGGCCAGGGTGAGCAGGGCGACATACGCCAGCCAGGGCCAACGGCGGAGGGAGCCGGGCACTACCCCAGTCTCTCACGCTTGCGGGCGCAATCCACGCAGGTCCGGGCGTAGGGAATGGCCTTCAACCGCGTCTTGGGAATCGCCGACTGGTTCGCCGACTTCCCCTCTTTCAGACAGAGTTCACACTGCCCGTAGTGGCCGTCCTTGATCCGTTGCAGGGCCGCGGCGATTTCGCCCAGCGTCTCCTGCTCG
>CAIUHT010001221.1 GCA_903898975.1 uncultured Planctomycetaceae bacterium | reverse complement strand
CGGGGGGGACGGGGTTGGCTCATCAGCGTGGGGAGGCGTCTTTCGGAATCACACAATCCCGCATCAGGCTGCGGGCCGCGCGGTAGGCGTGCTTGATCGTGAAGCTGCGGGCCGCGATCTGATCTTCCGTGAAATAGATCCCCTGGCTGCTGGGGGGCAGTCCCGCCAGTGTCAGGGTCAGCGGCAGCAGGTCCACAAACTCCTTGTAGTTCCGGCTGATGTCGCTGTTGTCGGCCATGGCAAGACTCGCGGTCGGGATCGGGGCGAGAGGGGGAAGGCGGAAGGCAGGCGCGGCACAGGGGCCTGCGGTTGACGCGCTTCAGCCTGGGGGAACACTCACCGGGACAGTTCAGCCACGCCGGGCGCGCTGGTTCCGGATGATGTCTGCGGCCGCCTCGGACGGTTTGCGTTGGGGCGGGGCGGCGGCGGCATTGGGATCGGGAGGGGGAGGAGGGGCCGGGGGCTTCGCCCCAGTCGTCTCCGGATCGGGCAGGACCACGGGCGGTGCCTCGACCTGGTTCTTGGCTCCCTTTTTCGCCGCGGGATCTTCCGCAGGAGGCGCCGCCACGGCGGGGGGCGGAGCCATCCCCGGCATGGAGTAGCCCGGCATCATCGGGGGCATGGGATAGCCTGGCATGTAACCCATCCCCGGCACGGGAGCGTACTGCGGAGGGTAGCCGACCGGGGGATACGCCTGCGGCGGGTAGCCCGGCATGCCATACCCCGCCGGAGGCATGCCGTAGGGCATGGGCGGGTAGGGCATCTGGGGATTGAAGCCCGGCGGCAGGCTGACCTGTGTCGGAACCGCTGTTTCCCCCTGGGGAAACATCGCCGTGTCATCGGCTTGTGTGACGGCACCGAATTCGATGGTCGCCCCGTTCTGGGCGGCTTCATCGACGATGGCGGTGTTGTCGGGAGCCTCGGGCTCTTCGACGGGCGCAGTCGCAGGCGAGAGTTGGATCGACACTTCGAAGGCGAGTTTGCCCACCGTGACCTTGTCGCCCGCCTTGAGCACGGCCTGGCCTTTGAGCCGCTCGCCGTTGAGGAAGGTGCCGTTGGTGCTTCCCAAGTCGCGGAGGCGAACCGAGAAGTCGTCGATGGCAAAGACGCAGTGGTGCCGACTGACGAGTTCGCTGTTCGGGCGGAGGTGGCAATCCTGCTCGCGGCCGATCAGAAACTGGCGGACGTTGAGCGGGATGACTTTGCCCGCCTGACTTCCTTCAAGGACCTTCAGTTCCACTCGCAGCATACAGATCGCCCTTCCTAAGGCCTTGACGGGGAACGCGCGGAGAGACGGTCGCGTTGACTCCAGGTGTCCGGCAGTTCGCTCGAATGTTCCATCCGTCAGGGAGCAACTGAATTATTGTAGAATTCACCGGGATTCGGTGATAGTCCAGAGAAGTTTATGAAGATGGGGAAGCCATCCCCGACGGGCGGGTTGGTCCAGGCCGGTTGGTGGGGGGCTCTTGGACCGTGGTCGGGCCGCCGAGGGGGGGCCACCTTCCGCAGGAATCGCGAGGGGAGGTCCCCCGGCAGAGACAGGGGCGTCGCGAGCAGGTGACCTTCAGTCTCGATCATCCCCGCTCTCCCCTGTGACCTCCGCGAGGATCCATTCTCCGGAATGAACCCGTGCTGGCCAGCATGTTGTGGACCAGGTTCTGGACCAGGGACTGGCCGATCTGGCCAAATGCCCACTGTCTCGGGCTGGGAGGGAAGACAGTGGGCAGGTTGCCGCGACAGCTGGGCCGTCCCACTCTCTCCAACCGGCCAGGGAATCTCGGCCGAAAGTTCCTGCGGGAGGGATACATCGGTCCAAGTGACACTGTTAGACTGGGTCCATGTCTTACCGCACGTTCAAACGCCTGTTGGGGGAAACGAGCCTCGAGCGGAAGTGCCGGTTCCTCTTTGGGGGCGGGCTGCTGCTGCTGGTTTCGGGGAGTTTCTACACCTACTACCGGCTGACCGCCAACCTGCTGCTCGACCAGAACCTGGTCCGAGGTCGGATGCTGATTCAGCCGATCGTGCAGCAGTGGCACTGGCTCGACCAGGAGGGGCGCGACCCCAAGAGCCAGTTTCGGTCGCTGATTGATCAGATGGCGATCGAACTCCGGCCGAGCGAAGTGGTGGGAGACGGACAGGAGATGCATGCCTGGACGCTGTTCCGGGCCGACCAGGTCCGTTCCGACCGCATCCCCAGCGATCCCGCCGACTTCACCGCCCTGCACGCCCTGCAGGAGGACCCCGAGCGGCGCGAGTATTTTCGGATCGTCACCAGCCCCACCGGGCGACGCCAGATGCACTACTACGCCCCGGTGCGGGCGACCCAGTCGTGCCTGGAGTGCCACTATCACCAGAGCGGGGGAGGAGTCGAGGCGGAAAAGGGAGATCTGCTCGGCATGGCGGCGGTGGTGCTGCCGCTGTCAGAGAACGATCGCCGCCTGGCGTGGAACAACGCCCTGCTGCTCTCGACCGCCATCGTCACGGTCTTTCTGGCCATGGCCGCCTCGTGGGCGATTGTGCGGTACTTGATTGTCAAACCGGTGCTGCACCTGCGGGAGGTGAGTGACTCGATCTCGCGCGGCCAGCTGGATCGGCGGGCCGAAATCCGCACCGGGGACGAATTTGAAGAACTCAGCCAGGCGTTCAACCGCATGCTGCGGCACCTGGTGACAATCCAGGAGGAACTCCGGCAGGTCAACGGGGAACTCGATTCCAAGGTCGATCAGCTCGCGCAGGCCAACCTGCAGCTGTACGAGATGAATCACCTGAAGACCGACTTCCTCACCACCATGACGCATGAGCTGCGCACCCCGCTCAACAGCATCCTGGGCTTCAGCGATGTGCTCGCCGGCGCCGACAACCTGACCGAGCGCCAGCAGCGGTATGTGAAGAACATCCAGACGTCCGGGAAAGATCTGCTGACCCTGATCAACGACATTCTCGATCTCGCCAAGATCGAGGCTGGCAAGATGGATCTGCATCCCGTGGAGTTCGCCATGAGCGATCTCATGGAGCGGCTGACCTCGATGATGCGGCCGCTCGCCGAACGCAAGAACATCGAACTCATCGGCCACTGTGGCCCCGCGCTGCCGGTCCTCTACCAGGATGCGGGCAAGCTGCAGCAGATCCTGTTCAACCTGCTCTCCAACGCGGTGAAGTTCACCCCCGATGGCGGGCGGGTCCAGGTCTCGGCCGATGTCGCCGACGGGGACGCGATGGATCTGATTGTCGAAGACACCGGCGTTGGCATCCCCCTGGAAGATCAGGATTCGATCTTCGAGAAATTCCGGCAGGGAAACACCACTCCCGGGTCACGCACCAACTCGCTCACCCGGGAATTCGCCGGGACCGGCCTGGGACTGTCGATTGTCCGCGAGCTGACGAAACTGCTCGGGGGCGAGGTCTCGCTGGTCAGCGAACTGGGGAAGGGGAGTCGATTCACCGTGCGACTGCCCCGCGCTCTTCCCGATGAAAACCGGCTCTCGGCCGACCTGCTCTCGAACGTGGGCGAGGCTTCCCGGGCACCGCTCGGCGAACGGGTGACCCCCGTGCCACGAGCGGCGACCAGCGGCGACATTTAGCCCGCATTCCGGCCCGGTTGTCGCGTTCCCGTTTCACACGCGGGCGACAAGCTCGCGGGTCACGCTGCCCTGGCGGCCGGGGTGGCGGGCGTCTGACTCGGCGCGACCTGGGGCACGGGGCGGACTCGCTGGGCCGCTGGCCGAGCCACCTCCTCAATCAGCCGGCACAGCACGGGCACCTGCCGCCGGTCGGTGTATTCACTGTCAAACGCCCGGCGGGCGGCCAGTCCCAGTTCGCTGCGGGTCTGCGGGTTCTCGCGGAGCCTTCTGAGGAACTGCACGACTCCCGCCACATCGCCATTGCGGAACGACCCGCCACACCCATACCGGCGGAGGCAGTCGTCCACGTTCGAGTCGGGGGGGCCGATGTACAGAATTGGCAGTCCCGCGGCGAGGCAGCTATGCAGCTTGCTGGGACTCATCACCCCTCCCGCGTCGTGCCGCAGGGTGATCAGCGCCACATCGACCGACGCCAGCAGGGCCGGGACCTGCTCCTTGGCGATGTAAGAGCTCAGCTCCCAGCGCCGCAGCCCACGGTTGGCGGCCTGCTCGCCCAGCCACGACCACCACTTGCCTCCTCCCACGAACCGGAAGTCAATCGGCTCGTCGCGGAGTTGTGTGGCGGCATCGGCCAGCGTGTGGAACTCATGCCCCATCCCCGCGTTCCCCTGGTAGAGCACCGCCAGGGGGGCTGCCGGGTCGCCGGGGTTGGTCGCAAGCGAACGGGCCGGGGGAGGGAAGAGAGCGGCGGGTTCCCAGTTGGGAACAATCGAGATGGGGAGCGGTGAGTTCGCTGCTCCGTAGTGCGACTGCAGCAGTTGGGCCATGGCCCGATCGAGGCAGACAATCTGCTCCGCCCGGCGGATGATCAGCCCCGACACCCGCCGCAGCAGGCGGCTGATGGCCCCTCCCGTTCGGAGACAGCCGGTGATCTCGGCGGCCTCGGGGTAGCAGTCCATGTTCCACAACACCAGCCGGGTGTCGCGACTGCGGACCCGATGGAGCAGTGCCGTGAGGGCGATAAACGGGGGCGTCGTGAGTGAAACGATCACATCCTGCGGCGGGGACCGCAGCAGGGCCCAGGCAGTGCGAAGGTAGTAACAGCTGTAGTCAATCAGGCGGCCCACCAGGCGGCGTTTGCCAAAGGCCGGGGTTCGCAGCCGTACAACCTTCACACCTCCGGTCGGGTCTGAGGGAGCGGCGGTGGCGGGGCCGGCGTAGCCTCCCTGGCTGGCGAGCACGGTCACTTCGTGGCCCGCGTTGGCGAGGGCAGTGGCCAAGCCCGCACACAGGGCGGCGGTGGGAGCCAGGTCGGGGGGGTAGTACTGGTTGAGCAGGGTGATTCGCATTACCAGCCGGCGTTCCGTCGCGGTGAGCCCGATTGCCAGGGGAGAGCAGAGGGAGAGCGGGCGGAAAATAGGCAATTTGACGAGTCGCGAGAAGATCAGTCCACCCGCCCGCGAGGAGGGGAGAGGGGTGCGGGGGGGACCCTCGGGAGGGGTGGGGGGGGGGAGACGCTGCCGCGGTCCCGGCGCAGCCACAACCAGGCGGGCCTGGGGAGCTCGGGCCTGGGCAGCTCGGGCCTGGGGAGCTCGGGGTTGGGCAGCTCGGGGTTGGGCAGCTCGGGGTTGGGCCGGGGGTTGGCATCGCGGGGCTGGGCGGCAACCGTCAGGGCGCGGGAGGGACGACCGCAGAGCCCGAGGGGAGCGGGCGGGGTCGCTGGGGCCTCCCTGGCGCCGGGCCTCAGGCTTCGTTGAGGTCGGTGGGCAAGGCGGGCACAACGCCTGCCGCGTTGAGATGCTCGGGAGAGTCGTACCACCGCTCCAGCACCCGCTCCCAGTCTGGGGCGGAACCGGCGCGGATGAATTCCTCGCGGACCTGGTCGGCACAGGGGTGCCGGGCTGCGTACTTGATGGCGAACTTTCGCATCAGGGGCGCGCAGCGGGGGCCGTACAGCGTCTCGGCCAGGCGGAAGTGTTCGCGGAGGCAGGCGGCCTGCTCGGCGACCGACGGGGGCGGGGGACACGGCTCTCCGTTCGCGAGGGCCCGGGCTTCGCGAAAGATCCAGGGGTTGCCGATCGACCCGCGGGCCACCGTCACTCCATCGACGCCGGTCTCCCGCAGCATCCGCAGGCAGTCTTCCGCGGTGAACAGGTCACCGCTGCCAAGGATGGTCTTTGAGCCGACGTGCTGTTTCACCTCGCGCAGAAACGACCACTGGCTGGGCCCGATGTACCGCTGCTCGACGGTGCGGGCATGCACGGTGATGGCGGCGACACCCCGCGCGAACGCCCCGTCCAGGATCTCAAAAAACCGCTCGCGACTGCGGGGCGTGTCGTCAAGTCCCCGTCGCATCTTGACCGTCACGGGAATGTGCGGCGGGACCACCGCCCGGGTGCGTTCGACAATCTCGAGCGCGACCTGTGGCTGACTCAGGTGAAACCCACCCCGGCAGCGCCCCAGGACCTTTTTCACCGGGCAGCCAAAATTGATGTCAATGACATCGAACCCGGCCTGAACCAGGCGTTGGGCACCGGCGGCGAACTGGAGCGGTTCGGCCCCCATCAACTGACCCCCCACCGGGTGCTCGGAGGGGTCGATCTCGAGAAAGTGCCGGGTCTTCTGCCGGTCGCGCAGCGCCACCAGGAACTGGTCGAGCATGACCTCGCACACGCCGTAAGACGCCCCATGCCTGCGCGAGATGACCCGCATGGGGGCGTCGCTGTAGCCCGAGAGCGCGGCCTGCACGACCGGAAAGCCAATCGTCAGCGGCCCGATCTGCAGCGAGGGCAGAGGGGGGGCGACGGTGGCGGGAGAGTCGAGCGGCGGGTTCAGGGGAATGTCCGGGGCAGGGCTGGAGAGCAGGTTGTGGACGAGGTTTGAGGGCAGGGACTGCGGCATTGACTGTGTAAGTCTCTGTGGCAGTCTCTGTAGAAATCTCTGTGGCAGTCACCGGGGATCGACGGGGGTGTGATGACGAGGGGACATGGTCCCCCGTCGACGGCGGTTCTTGAGCCGGGAGGGTTCATCGGCCCGGATGTGTGCGTCGAATCACTCGGCGCACAGGTCGGTGATGGCGCGGGCAATCTCGGCGACCGTGGGGACCACCGCCGCTTCGAGCGTCGGGCTGTACGGGGTGGGGGTGTGCAGTCCGTGCAGGCGGCGGATGGGGGCGTCGAGGTCGTCGAACCCGGCGTCGGCGACCAGTGCCGCCACCTCGCCTCCCAGCCCGAAGGGGGAGAACGCTTCATCGACCACCAGCAGTCGCCCGGTCTTGGCGACCGACTTCAGAATGGTCTCTGCATCGAGGGGCGCGACGGTCCGGAGATCCACCACCTCGACCGACAGTCCCTGCTCCGCCAACTGGCCTGCCGCCTCGACCGCCAGGTGCACCATGCGGGCGACGGCAACCACCGTCACGTCGGTCCCCGGGCGGACAATTGCCGCCACGCCAAAGGGAATCTCGTAGTCTGCCTCGGGAACGGGACCCTTCGCCTGGAGGATCTCGCGATGCTCGAGGAACAGCACCGGGTCGTCGCAGCGGAGGGCGTGCAGAAACAGTCCCTTGGCGTCGTACGGCGTCGAGGGGACCACCACCCGCAGCCCGGGAATGTTGGCGTACATCGGGTAGTAACTCCCCGAATGGTGCGTGG
>CAIUHT010001220.1 GCA_903898975.1 uncultured Planctomycetaceae bacterium | reverse complement strand
GAACCTCCGCGTCTTTGAGGCACAGCGGATGCACCACCAGCACCCCCTCGGCGAGTTGGCCGTGCCCCACGAAGACCCGGGGCTGCCCGGCTCGCAGCCGTCGGCAGATTGCGTAGGCATCCCTCCCGCCGACGTGCACTTCGAGCGTCGGGAAACTCTCGCCATCGGCAGGATCAAGCAGCCGGGCCGTCGCGGGGGCGGGAATCGCCCGGGCCACCTGGGCCAGTCGGCGGAGCTGGTCCCCCCGCTCGCGCTGGTAGTGGCCTCCATAAAACAGGTCGAGGGCGGTGAGCACTCCGGCGATCTCTTCTTTCGACACCTTGGCAAGCCGGCCCAGTCCATGCCGGGGAGGACCTCCCGACCACCCCGGGGGCGCCCAATCGACAGGGGGCGACCAGAGGACCGGATGATCATCCATGTCGAGCAACTGCAGGGCCGCCGAGAAAATGAGCTCGCGCCGGCCGCACAGCAACCCCGACGACTGCGGCCCGCGTAATGCCTTTCCCCCGCTGCAGGCGACCAGGTCGGCACCGCTCGCCACCAGGTCGGGAAGCCGCTGGCGGGGGAGCACTTCCCCCGCCGCATCCACCAGCACGGGAATTCCATGCCGATGGGCGGCCGCCACGAGTTCGGCGAGGGGAGGCTGGGCGTGGGGGGCGGCGACATACAGCACCCCGGCGGTCCGCTCGGTGAACTCGGCTTCATACTCCCAGGTTTCGGTCCGGCGGACCCCGGCGTGCGCCACGATCTCGTTGAACCCCACCTCGACGAGGGTCGCCCCGGCGGCCCGCACCGCATGGTCGTAGCCATTGCGCTGTTCGCGGGCGACAACAAACTCGCGCCGGTCGGAGCGGAGTGCCGGCAGTTGTTCCATCCGTCCCCGGTCGAGCCCAGCCAGGATCGCCGCAGTTCCCAGGAACAATCCCGCCGAGCAGCCCGCAGTGACCAGTCCCGCCTCAGCGCCAGTGTGCCGGGCGATGCAGCGGGAGGCAGCCGCCTGCCATTCCTCAAGCGAGGCGGCGTGGGCCGCCGCTTCCGCCATCGCCTGCAAGACCGCCTCGGGTACCAACGCTCCTCCCAGGCGGGTCACCGAGCCAGTGGCATTGATCACCGGCACCACGCCAAACCGCTCGTGAACGTTCATGGGGCGGGCGGGGTCTCGCGCTGTGGAAGGTCGTTGGCCTTGGTTTCGGGCTGGTCGAGTTTGGGCTGTGTCGGCCCGGGCTGCTCGGACTCGGACGGCTGGGGCTCGGACGGCTGGGGCTCGGACGGCTGGGGCTCGGGCTCAGCGGGGGGAGTGCCCGATGGGCCAGGTTTGTTCCAGAGGTCGGCGAGGAATTCGTCGGCGATGACTGGTGCGACCAGGGCGTGAGCCCGCTCGTTGGGGTGGGCGTCGAACAGGCTGACGGTCAGGTTTTCGCGGGCGTGGGGCTGCAGCACGGGAAGCAGATCGAGGCAGGGAATCTGCTGTTGCTGGCACGCGGCGACGATCTGCTCGTGCGCCTTGGTAAAGGGGTAGTTGGGCCCCAGGTTGTGCAAAAAGGGGAAGACCACGACCCGCAGGTCTATGCCCGCGTCGCGGCAGGTTTTCCGCAGGTCGAGCAACTGGGCGAACATCTTCTGCCACGCCGGGCCCTGGTACGACTCCTCGACATCGGCGTAGTAACTGGTGGCCCGGGGAACGCGGGCCCACTGCAGCCGATGATCGACAAATTTGAGGAAGTACGTCTCTTTGACCAGCCAGTGGTAGGGAGCGGCGAGCAGGCTGACGAACGAGTTCCACGCCGAGGGGGGAGCGGCGGGGGGCGGAGCCGGAGGGGCCAGGCGTTCGCGGTCGAAGCTCTCGATGTCGTTCAGGCAGAGAACGTAGACGAGCGTGGTGACGGGAAGGCGATGGGTCGCCAGCCGATCGGCGACTTCGCTGACCCAGTACAGGTCTTTCCCGGCGTCGGCGATGTTGGTGACGAGAACCTGGTTGGGGGCCCGCTGGTCGAAGGCGGCCCGCACGCGATTGCTGAACCGGTCTTCGACCCGGCGGATCCCGTGCCCAAAGGTGAAGCTGTCGCCCACGAAGACGACGTGCTGCTGCCCGGGCTGGAGGGCCTTGGGGAAGTCGCGGTCATCGCGATAGGGAATTCCCTCGCGGCCGGTGAAAATGAGCGGCTTCTGCGTGACCCACCGGGCAAACCACTTTTGCGAGACGTTCGTGCGGTTGAACGAGTCGCTCTGGTCGTAGAGGAAGGCGAAGTAGAGTTCGCAGCCCGTGAGGCAGACCAGCAGCAGCCAGAGGGAGAGGGCGAGGTTGGCCCGCGTGAGCGAACGCTGCCGCCGCCGCAGCGACCGCCGCCAGACCAGCGACAACCACAACAGCAGGGGGAGGGTCACCAACCAGACCCCCAGGCCGAGCAGGTAGTCGAGGGAGAGGGCCACTAGACCAGCTCGCGGATCACCTGGGTCGAACTGGGCAGAATGGGAATGGGGCGGTCCTGCATGTCGCGGACCAGTTCATGCGGGTCGATTCCCATCGCCGCGTAGAGTGTCGCCAGCACATCGAGGTAGTGGACGGGACGTTCCTTCGCCGAGTCGGCGAGGGAGTCGGTCGTCCCGATGAACTGACCGGTGCGGAACCCACCCCCGGCGAGCAGGGCACTGTTGACCCGCGCCCAGTGATCGCGCCCCGCATCCTTGTTGATCTTGGGAGTCCGCCCGAACTCGCCCCAGACGGCGACGGTGACGTCGCGATCGAGCCCTCGCTGGTGCAGGTCTTCGATGAGGGCCGAGATCCCCTGGTCAAACACCGGGAGATTGCCCCGCAGGTGGCTGAAGTTGTTGCCGTGGGTGTCCCAGAAGCCGTAGGCGACGGTCACGCACCGCACTCCCGCCTCAACCAGCCGGCGGGCCATCAGCAACTGGTCGTTCCACAAGGGAGCCCCATCGCCCTGGTGCTTGGACGAGCCCTTGCCATACCGCTCGCGGATGGCGGGGTCTTCTTTCTCGACATCCAGGGCATCGACCAGCCGGCTGGAGGTGAGCACGTCGAACGCCCGCTGGGTGGCATTGTCGGCGGCGGCCAGCCGCTCTCCGGGCAGCCCTTGCTTCAGGCGGTCAATCTCCTCCAGCAGCCGACGGCGGTCGCCCAACTGCGTGGGGGAGATGAATCGCAGTTTCATGCTGGCGAGATCTTCGCCATCGGCGCGGACCCCGGCGTACTTCGACCCCAGCACGCCCGGGCCGGGGCTGTTGTAGGGGCGATGCTGCATGGTGGGGAACAGGTCGACGAACGCGGGGACGACAGGATCGGTCTGTCCCAGGACCCGCGAGACCATCGAACCGAAGCTCGGTTTGCCATCGCGCTGTGTCTCGCCCATCGAGTAGCCGGTGATGGTCTGGAAGCTGCTGTGCTCGTCCCGCAGGCCGACGATGGAACGGAGGACGGCGTACTTGTCGGTCATGCCCGCCAGCCGGGGGAGCAGTTCGCAGACCTGCAGCCCGGGGACATTGGTGTCGATGGGGTTGAACTCACCGCGAATGCCCGCCGGGGCGTCGGGCTTGAGATCGAACGAGTCCTGGTGAGCCAACCCCCCCGAGAGGTAGACCATGATGATCGACCGGTTGGACGAACCGCGCCCCTGGCGCTGCTCGGCCCGCAGCAGTTGCGGGAGGGTCAGCCCACCCGCCAGGCCCCCGAACGAGAGGCCGCCAATCTCGAGGAACGAGCGGCGGGTCAGGCCATCGCAGAAACGTCCCGGCCGGGGCAGGAGGTGAGGCATGTGAAAGGCTCGTCAGCTGAATTCGGGGCATCGCCAGGCGATGCCAGGACACATCCGGCCCGCCGGGTTGGGCGGACTGGTTGAGAGAGGCGCACAGGACCGGCGAATTGGCCCGGGCCCCTGGCCCGAGATGCGGACACCGGTTTCCCCGACCCAGTGAGTGGGTTGGAAGGACGCCCCCCTGCCTTGGCATTTTAGATCATCGGCCGGGATGGGGAAACTGTGCTTGGGGAGCCGGCGGAGCCCGCAGGGTCGGCCCCGATGGGAAGACGCCCCGACGTGTGAGGCGGGCGAACCTCGTTCTTCGGCCTCTCTCAACCGCTACAGTCGCTGCGACCGCACTCGGCAGCGCCAGAAAACGCGTGCCACTCCCGGCCAGCGTGGGTCGCCTGGCGGGAGGCAAACTCGGCTCAAGCCTCCGCGGCAAGCCGGCCCGATTCCGCTGGAGATGAGGAGGCCGCCACCCGGAGCCCTGTCAGGGATTGCTCAACGGGTCGTCGAGATCTTCGAGGGCATCGATCTGATTGAGGTCGATGCCCCCCTCGGGAATGATCACCTTGCCCCGCAAGATGTCGGAACCCAAGCCCGCTGGGCGGGCGGCTGAGGGAGGGGCCACCGGCTCGTCCGAGAGCTCGAGTTCGGACGGCTCGGACCGCAGGGGGTCCGACTCAAAATGCCCCCTCGGAAAATCTTCACGCGGAAACTCGTCCCGCGGAAGGCTCTCATTGGGAAAGTCGAGCTGAATCGTGCCGTTTAACCCCTGGTTCGGGACCTGCGAACCCGGTGCCGAGGCGGAGAGATGCACGCGGTATTTTTCACTGGCGAACTGCAGCACGTCGTTGGGCAACAGTGCCCCGCGCACCACCTTCTGACCATTCACGCGCGTCCCGTTGGTGCTGGCCAGGTCGCGGACGAACAGGCAGCCGTCGGTTTTGACCACGATGCAATGCATCTTCGACACGCTCTTGTTGTCGATGACCACATCGCAACCCTCCTGCTCGCGGCCCACGATGTTGATATCGCGGTGCAACACGATGGAGTCGCCACCCGCCAAGGGGACAAGCTCGGCAAACACGGCTGGATTCCAAGGCAACAGGTCGAGAGAAACAGAGCCCACCTTAGGCCCCCACTCGCAATTCTCGACTCCGAGAACCGAACGCGTCAAGAAAGAAACGTAAAAAGCGAGGAGTTTGCCCAGTCGGTGCCGGTGGAACCGTGATCTGCCGGGCGTAGCGAATATACCGGCCACCAAGCCATCAACCGCACCTGATCGACGAGAGCCCGGCAGGATGCGGCCGGGATGCTGCGACACCG
>CAIUHT010001219.1 GCA_903898975.1 uncultured Planctomycetaceae bacterium | reverse complement strand
CCTTTTTTTGAATGCCCCGGGGAACGCCTAGGGCTTCTTTGTCGGGGCGGGTTTCGTTCCGGCGGGGGGGGCGGGTTTGGCCCCTGCGGGGGGCGCCGCTTTCCCGGCGGGTGTCGCTGGAGCCGCGGGGGCCGGTTTGGCCGGGGCGGGCTTGGCAGCTGCGGGCTTTTCAGCTGCGGGCTTTTCGGGGGCGGGTTTGGGCGCTGGTTTCTCGTTCGCCGGAGTCTCTTCGGCGGGGGGTGCCGACTGCTGCAGTTCGGCCAGCAGTTTCTTCGCCTCGTCCCGCGAGAAGAACTGTCCCAGCGGGGCGTCGAGGGCCAGCTTGAGCAGTCGCTCGGCTTCCACCGCGTTCCCCTGTTCGATCCGCAGGCGGGCGACGTAATACGCCGTCTCGGGCGAGAGCACGCCATTGTTCACCGCCCGCTGGAAGATCTGCTCGGCATCCCGGTATCGGCCCGCCTTGAAGAGCACCCAGCCCAAGGTCGAAAAGCCTTCGCTGGAGCCACCGTGACGCTGCAGGTTTTCTTCGGCGAGCTTCAGCGCCTGCTGACGGTCTTCGCGTTCGAGGCTCCCCGACAGCACCAGCGCGAGCTGATTGGTGGGGCCGAATTCCCCGGGGCTGTCGGTCACCAGTTCGCGAAGCAGCGATGTGGCGCGGTCGGAATCGTTGGCATGACGGGCCAGGATCGCGTCGAGGAACTTGAGCCGGGGGGCGTCGGCGTCCACCTTGCGGGCGGCGGTGACCGCCTGGGCAGATTCTTCCACTCGCTCCTGTCCCAGCAGCCAGTTGGCCAGCCCAAAGTGAGCCTTGGCATCTTGCGGGTACTTGGCGACCGCTTCCTTGAGCCGGGCCTCGGCGGCCTCGGGCTGATTGGCCTCCGTCAGCAGCCAGCCGAGCGCGGTCTCGGGCGGGTCGAGTTTCGGTTCCAGCCGATTGGCTTCCTGCAGGTGCTTGAGTGCCCCCTCGGGGTCGTTCTGAAGGGCCCGGGCGCGGGCCAGCCGACTGTGAGCCGAGGCGGTGGGATCGAGTTCGAGCCAGGCCTTCAGCGGGACCTCGGCGGCGGCGAAGTCGCGGCGGATTTCGGCGACGGCGGCGAGACCGGCGAGCGAGCGGACGCGGAACTTGCGGGCGAGCGCGGGATCGAGGTCCTTGGCTCCCGCGAGTGCCTGGAGGGTCTTGAAGTTGAGGGTGGCGTCTGACAGCCGGCCTTCGGAAAGGGCGATGTTCCCGAACAGGGCATAGACATCGGGGCTGGCGTCGTTGACCTGGGCGACATCTTCAAGCAGCCGGCGACCTTCAGCGAGCTGACCATCGACCAGCAGCATGCGGGCGAGCATGATCTTGGCCGGGGGGAGGGTTGGCTCGGCCTGGACCGCCTCTTCGAGCAGTTCGAGGGCGTGGTCGGCGTGTCCCTCGCGGAATTCCTCGATGGCCTCGACGACCTTTTCGTTCTTGGTCTGCAGGTCGAGAGCCTCGAGGGCGAGGGCTTTCTCACCGGTGATTGGGTCGGCCCAGGCGGGTGTGGCGAGCAGCCCGGCGACCAGTCCAGCGGTCAGCCCGGAGAGCAGCCTGGCTCTCAGGCCGGACAGCCGCGGGGCGATGAGCGTGGCGAACAGCCGGCGACCAGGGGAGAGAAGAACTGCACAGCGAAGGAGACAGGTCGGGATCAGCATGGGAATTCAACCGGAACGGCGCTCAATGAACAGGCGAACAAATCCTGGGGGATCCGGCCGCGGCCCGCGGTCTGGCGGGGGGGGAGGCTATAGATAGTAGCCGATCGCCGCAAGACGGGTGATGAAGGTTTCCGGTGGGAAGGTTGACAATCTGAGGGACCCCCCCGCAGAATTGTTGGTAGGTCTGTCCCTGGACGGGCAGTCTTCCCACCCCCTGCCAGGCACCTGGGAGGCTGCGGATCGGGCGGGTCCCGCAGGGGGCTGGCCTGGTGCGCGGGTTTCCGGGGTGTCTCCCGCCTGAACGAAACGAATTCCCCGACGCGACCGGGCTGGTCTTGCGCCTGAGGCGCGGGGCGGTCTGCGTGGTGCGAGCGGGGGGTTTTGAGGTTGGCCGGGCTGGGTCCCGAAACAGCGTGCCGAGCCAGTGTCGTGACGCACAAGCGGTGTGAATCACGAGCTTTGCGCTCAGCGGGTTCCTGGCCAGCGGACTGAGTTCCCACGGGGTCTGTTCGAACGGTCTCTTTTCCACCTGTGTCTTCCTTGGAGTGCAGTTGAGATGGCGCGAGTCTGTGTGTGGTTTCTGTGCGTGCCGGCGGTGGTCGCGGCGTGCCTGGTTCCGGTCTTCGGCGCCGCCCCGGTGAAGATCAAGGAAGTGGCTCCTGGGGCCGAGCTGGTGGTGGAAGCCGACGCCAAGATCAAGGCGTTGGAGGAATCGCTGGCCGACAATGCGAAGTACACGGAAGCGAAGGGTTCGACGCTGACGCGGGACGCGGGGGTGCTGGCGGTGCTGGCGCAGTCGATTCTCGAGTCGGAAGACAAGCCGACGTGGAAGGGTGCCGCCGCCGACGTGCGGGACGGCGCGATCGCGATCTGGAGTTCGAAGAGCTACGAGGAAGCGAAGAAGGGTCTCGACGCAGTGAAGGCGGCGGCGGGCGGGACGGCGGCGGGTGCGAAGCCTGAAGCCGAGTGGAACAAGCTGACGAAGCTGGGCGCCCTGATGAAGGAAGTGAACGCCCGGAACGGGAAGCTGCGGCGGGCGGTGCGGAAGCTGCCGGAAAAGGACGAGGAAATTGCCCAGGCGGCCCGTGACGCGAGCGTGCTGGCGGTCTTGGCGCTGGCGACCCACGAGGACACCCACGAGGTGAAGGCCGACGCCGACAAGCCGCTGTGGCAGTCGCAGTCGAAGGAGTTCGGCGCCCAGATGACGGCGGCCGCGGCTGGCTTCCGCGCGAAGGACCTGGCGGCCGCGAAGAAGGGCTTCGACGCCGCGAACAAGGCGTGCAACGACTGCCACAAGAAGTTCCGCGACAAGGAATAGCCAGCGTCCCGGCCCGCAGCGGGCCAACCGACATGGCAGAGCAGCAACGACCCCGGCCGGGCCCCAGCGCCCGACCGGGGTCGCCTGCATTTTGCCTGTGCGTTTTCAGGGCGACCCAAACCGGGCCAGCAGAGTCTCTGCAGCCAGGCCATCCACGCATGGGGACACCCATCGCGAAAAAGGGGTCATTCTACTTTTT
>CAIUHT010001218.1 GCA_903898975.1 uncultured Planctomycetaceae bacterium | reverse complement strand
GATTGGCTAGTCTTCAGTGCAGGGAGTGTTGACAGGCTCCCTGTGGTTTGCTGGGGGATGACCACGGACTGAGACGTCGACCACACGGTCGATTGGAAACAGTTTTTCTCCCGCTCAGGCCGGGAACAGACATCAGGCAGTGGACTTTGAGATGTCACATCAGGATGCGGGTCGGGGTTCTCGAACTGGGGCCAGTGAGACGTATCGGGCACCGGTCTCCTATCGGGTGGTGGGGGTCAATTATCGGCTGATTGGCACCGCCCTCGGGCTGTTGCTGGTGGCGGGGATTGGTTCGTACTTCTCGCGACGGTTCTTCATTGACCGCAATGCCGATCAGCTGTTGACCCAGGCGCGGAAACTGGCCGAGGAGCGGCAGATCCCCGAGGCGATCTCCAAGATCACCCAGTTTGAGACCTTGAAGAAGGGGGACCGCGACGCGGCACTGCTGAGCGCCAGCCTGCTGAAGCAGTCCGATCAGGGAATCCGCACACCTTGGCGTGCGGTCAGCGATCTGTTGTCGAACGCCCTCCTCGCGCGGCCCAACGATCCGGAATTGCTGCGGGAGTCGCTGTTATTGGCCAGCAAAATGGACGACTGGGGAGCCGTGATCAACCAGTATGTCCCACTGCTGGAAGAGGACATGGTCACGAATCCGACAGTGCTGAAAGCCGCCCTGGTGAGCTACAGCCAGTCGAATGAACCAGATGCGTTGGTCCAGGCATGCCTGAAGGCGATCGACGCGAAGATTCCATCGGTGGTTCCCTACCAGGGGCTGGTGGGGCAGCTGGAGACGAAAAAAACTCCGCCCAGCGCGGTGGCGGAATTGAAACGCCGGTATCCGGGAGCGGCCCGTCCATCCGAAAACCAGGATGGTCGGCCCGCCACGGCGATGCCCGCCGATCTGGCGCCGTTGTGCCAGGCGATCCTGGATGAGATGCTGACCAACCTGCCACCCGAGGAACAGGCTGAGGCCCGGTCCCTGAGGGCTCGCTTTCAGGCCATGGAAGGGAATCTCGTCGCAACGAAACTGGAAATTGAGAAAGGGCTGGTCACTTCACCCGACTCCGGGCCACTTCGAGAATTTTCCCTGTCGCTGGCGCTGGCCGATCTGGATCAGGCCCGCCGGGCCCAGCGATCTCGAACGGATGTCTCGGCCCTCGAAGCGAAGGCGATCGCGGCCGCCCAGAGGTGGTCGGAGTGCCCCGGGTTGGCCCATGCGGACGGCCTGTTCGCCCTGGGAACACAACAGTGGATGGCCGGGAATACTCTCGAGGCGTGGACCGCTTTGAGGGAGGCCGACCAGTTCGTCTTTGAGCAACCTGTTCCCGAAGACGACAGTTTCGAGTCGGCTGAGCGGATGAGGGCACTGCAGGTCAACCTCCGGCGTACTGCCCTGCTGGTGATCCCCGAATTGAAAAAGCGCCTGCCCGACCAGCGGGACCAATTGCTGGCGTGGCAGGAGGAGATTCGCGACTGGGTGACCAAGCAAAAGCTCCCCGCCACGTGGCTCGAACTGTTCGACGCCACCGAGGATTTCGCCCAGGAGAAATGGGCGTTGGCCGCCGAGAAACTTGAAAAACTGCGACCGGGGTTGGTGTTTGATAAGGGGCAGGGGCAGCGTGAGCGTCGGGAAGTGGACCTGCGGCTGGCCGCTTGCCAGCAACGCCTGGGGAACCCGGATGCCCAGATCGCCGCGCTGAAGCGAGGCCTCGAAATCGACCCAACCTGGGTGGACGGCCAACTGGCCCTGGTCCAGGCCTTGGCCAGTGTGGGACGCACCGACGAGGCCCGCGACCTGGGGATGACGGCTCAGAAATCGCTGCCAGAAGGGGATATCCGGTCGTTGAAACTGGAGCTGCGCCGCCTGGTTGGGCAACCCAACAACGAGCAGAATCTGCGGGGGTTTCTGGCCCGCCTGGATGCGTCGGCGCCAACCGATGGGGCTCCGAGCGATGAGTTTGTCGAGCTGCGGACCAATACCTTGTGGGCTCTGCAAGAGCATGACCAGGCCCGGACCTTCCTGGCTGGCCTGGTGGAGAAGCAGGGTCCAACCCCGGAGCTGACCTACCTGCAGGCCCTGGCCGAATTGTCGGGACGCCCCTCGGCTGAGGGGGCCCGCGAACTGCGGGAGTTTCTGGCCCGGCGGGGTGGCGAGGTCGGTTCCGATTCGGGCCGGCTCAGAACCCTGAAGGCTGAACTGGCCCTGCGTGAGGCCGTCGCGGAACCGGGAGCGGCCCTCAAGGCCCAGGCAGAAAATCTCGATCGCCTGCCCGAGGGCGATCGGATCCCACTGCTCCTCAGCCTGGCGAGCCTGGCCTTCACCCAGAAGGCCGGCAACGCTGCGTTTGACCTGATGGGCCGCGCGCTCGAAATGGCCCCCAACGACGTCAGTGTCTTGTGGATGGCAACCACCATGCAGCAGCAGTCGGGTGGCGATCGCGACAGCGTTGCGAAACTGCAGGCCCGACTGGAAGAAATCGAGGGCTCGGGAGGCCCGCATGCGAGTTTTGCGCGGGGGCTCGACCACTGGCTCAAGATCCGCCGCCTGCTGGTCAAGGCGCGGGAAACCGAGATCAAGCCCCCGGCCGAGGAAATCAACGGACTGCTCGAACAGGCGCGGAAGGAGTTCCGGCAAGCCCTGAAGGGACGCCCCTCGTGGCGGGAGGCCCACACGCAACTCGCAGTTTGTGAATGGGAGCTGCAAAATGAGGACGCCGGCTACGAGCAGGCGTCGCAGGCCTTTGAACTCGGGGAGCGATCCCCCCCGATTATGGCCGGGATGGTGCAGTATCTCGACAGTCGGCGACGTGATTCAGAACTGCTGAGCCTGCTGTCGCGTGCCCGGGAAAAGGGGGGCGCCACGCCCGAGGTCCTGCTGCGAGGCGGGGTGGACGCCATGACCCGATCGGGTAACGTCGCGGGGGCCCTCAACCTGTTACGCGAAGTCAACCAGCGAACGACGGGTGATGGCGTTTACGAGGCCGTGTTGATGATCAGCCGCAACGAAGACCTGCCCCGTGCTGAGCGCCTGCTGCGAGATGGCCTCGAAGGGGATTTCCGACAGGACCTCGCCGTCACCTCACTGGTGCGATTGCTGATTCGCCAGAAACGGGCTGACGAAGTCGAACCCGTGCTGAAGCTGGCCGAAGAAAAAGTCCAGGATGTCCCCCCGGGCAACCGGGCACTGGTCCTCGCCAGCTGCTACGAAGCGATGGGAGACCTCGAGAAAGCGGATGAACTCCTCTCTTCGGCCGCCGGGGACGATCCGTCCCGCCGAATTGCGTTTCGAGCCCACCAGGATTTCCTCATTCGTCACCGCAGGTTCCCCAGGGCGATCGCCATGCAGCAGCGGGCTCTCAAGTGGGCCCAAGAGAACGGGGAGGAAGTCGACGAGGACGAAAAACTGCGAATGGGCTCGCTCACTGCCGATGCGGCCCGCACCTACGCCGATTTTGAGGCAGGCATCGAGCTGATCACGGGCGGCAAGCCGCTGAACCAGCT
>CAIUHT010001217.1 GCA_903898975.1 uncultured Planctomycetaceae bacterium | reverse complement strand
CCTTCCCGTGAATCCCGGCTGCTCGGTGTCTGGCGGGACTACTATCGGGGCGAGCGGACGCTGACGCTGAACGCCGATGGCACCGGACAGATGGTGGTTGTCCTGGCAGGTTTCGCCAAGAAGATGTTTGCTGAACGCCTCTCGTTCGAGGTGGACTGGTCGCTGGATGGGGACCTGCTGATCATGGAGACGCGCTCGGGCCAGCCCGAGTCGAAGTTCCAGTTGATTCGCAAACTTTACGGCGATCGCGCGGAGTACAATCTGCTCTCCGTGGACCCACAGCTGATGCGCTGGCGGGATGCGGGGGGCAAGACCGAATACGAGTGGTCCCGACTCGAGCCCGATGCTCCCTGATTGGGAACCGTGGTCTGAGTTGGGCGGGTGGTGAATGGAATCCCGGTTGGTCAGTCAGGATGAGACGCCATGATTCACAGTGCGGGTCGAAAGCTGTTGTGGTGGTTGTTGCCCGTCGTCGCCCTGGCGGCGCTGGCGGGGGGAGTCTGGCACCACAAGCGCTACAACCACCTCGAAGTCCATGATCCAGGCATGGTCTACCGCAGTGCCTGGCTGCAGGGAGATGTCTTCGCCGAACTGATCGACAAGCATCAGATCCGCTCGATTGTGAACCTGTGTAATCCCAACGAGATGGGCGAGGAACGCTGTATCGACCAGCGGCGGGCGGTGCGGGGTTCGGGCGCGGTTCTCCACGAGTGTACGTTCCCCAACACGGTTGACCCGACTGATCCACAGGTGGCGGAGTTGGTCGGGATTCTGTCCGACCCCTCGAACTATCCGATGCTGATTCACTGTCAGCACGGGGTGACACGGACCGCAAAACTGCTCGCCATGTACGACATTCTCTACCGGGGAATGTCGGCGGACGAATCGATCGCGCGGATGCCCCGCTTTGGACGGAAGGATTACAACGTCGGGGTGTACTCATTCGCCCGCGATTTCGAGAAACGCCATGCGCAGCTTTACCCAACGACCGCCGGGAAGTTGGATAGCCTGCGTCGCTAGGTCTCAAGCCCTCCTTTGTCCGGGAATGTGACTGGTGGACGCACCGGTCGCAGCGGACACCAGTTTCGCTGCGGACGCCAGTTTCGCTGCGGTTCAGTTCTGCCAGCCGACAACAGTCGCTGTCAGTCCACGCTCTTGGGGCTGGCCCGGCGACTGGTCTGTCTTCGTGGCGATTCTCTTGCAGGAGCGAACGTCCATTTCCAGCCCAGACTCGGCTCCACAGACGCTGACCGAGCATCTCGCCTGGGTCGAGCGTGGCGAATGGACGGCGGCCCAGGCAACGGCTCACGCCCTGCAGCGTGTGCGGGAACTCGACGCCGACTTGCGGGCGTGGGTCGAACTCTCGGCCGAGGCAGCCCTGGAGCGCGCCGCCGAACTCGATTCTCTCTCCCCCACGGTTCGAAGATCGCTGCCGCTGTTTGGCGTCCCGATTGGCGTCAAGGACCTCTTCGATCTGGCCGGGCGCCCCACTGGTTGCGGTTCCGCGCGCCTGCGGGCTGGATCTCCCGCCGCAAGCGATGCCGCATTGGTCGCGATGCTGCGGAAGGCAGGTGGGGTGATTCTCGGCAAAACCGTCACCACCCATTTCGCCTGTTTCGATCCACCGGCGACGATCAATCCATGGGACGCGCAGCGGACGCCGGGCGGATCGTCCAGCGGTTCCGCAGTCGCAGTTGCAACCGGGATGTGCCTGGCCGCCTTGGGTTCCCAGACGGGTGGGTCCATCACCCGCCCGGCAGCCTTCTGTGGGGTCGTGGGTTGGAAGCCAACGTTCGGGACGCTCTCGCTCGCGGGAGTGTTTCCCGTCGCACACAGCCTGGATCACCCGGGTCCCTTGGTCCGCACCGTCGAGGACCTCTTACCGCTGGCCCGACTGTTTCTCAACGCACCAGCGATTGGGGGCCTCGCAGGATTCGATCCTCTTGCGAATGCCGCTTCGCCGCAAGGGGAGACCGCGAGCACTCGATCATCCACTTGCCGACCTGATCATTGTGCTGTCGTCGATGACGATTTTCTGAGTTGGGCCGATACCGATTGCCAGGCGGTGTTCCAGCAGGCGGTGTCTCGAGTAGCCGAATCGGGCGTTCCAGTCACCACCATCCATTTGCCGTGGTCGCTCAAAACGGTCCTGGCGGTGCATCGCCGCATCATGACGGCGGAGATCGCGCACGGGCATGCCGCCTGGTTGGATCAGTGGCCCGACGATTATCTCCCGGCGATGCGGGGTTTGATCCTCGAGGGAATGCAGACGTCCGAGGCCGAATATCGCGACGCGCTGGCCCAGCAGCGGAGCATGCGGCAGCAGATCGACGAGATCCTCGAGCCGTTCACCCTGTGGCTGACCCCCGCGACCCGCGGTCAGGCACCGTTGCGAACGAGCACGGGCGAACCAACCTTCAATGCCCCCTTCAGTCTTTGGGGATTGCCAACCGTCAATCTGCCGATGGGCCGCGGCGCGGCCGGGCTTCCCTTGTCATTGCAGCTGGCGGGCCGGCGGGGACGTGATGCGGAACTGTTACAGGCCGCGGTCTGGTGTGAACGGCTGTTGGGGGTGGAGCCGCATTGGAAGGGCTGATCCGGTAGGACTTATCCATGCGAGCCGGGACTGGGCAGCCGGGTTGTCAGCGCCAAGACTCGAGGCTAGCATGGAAGTTGAAGGGTCCAATCGTTCAGCCTCGACGATTCATGCCGATCCTTCCCCGCCTGACTTCCCCTCCACCTGGGTTCGCCCTCCCCCCTGGATTGATTCCATGTCGAGCGCTCGTTGCGCCGTTTCTCGTCGCCAAGCAGTCTGGCCGAGTGCCCTGACGGGTGGCGTCGCGGTCGTTCGTGCGATTGCCTGCCTGCTGGGAGTTTGGCAACTGACCGCTGGGGGATCGTCTGAGGTGCTGGGGGCTCCCCCGTCGTTTGAACGGGATGTGCGCCCCATCTTCAAAGCCTACTGTTTCGACTGTCATGGTGCTGAAGAGAAACTGTCGGGCGGGCTCGATCTGCGACTGCGGCGGCTGGCGGTTCAGGGGGGGGAAAGCGGTGCGGCGATCGAGGTGGGCAAACCCGCCGAAAGCCTGCTGATCGAACGCATGCGGTCGGGCGAAATGCCTCCGTTTGCCAAGAAGGTTCCTCCCGAAAAACTGGCGGTGGTGGAAGCGTGGATTGCCGCCGGTGCGACCACCGACCGGGTGGAACCAGAACGGCTCCCCCCTGGAGTGGACATCACACCCGAAGAGCGGGCGTGGTGGGCCTTTCAGCCCCTTGTCCGTCCCAGTGTCCCGCAGTTGGCGGGGGTCGTGGGATCGCCCGAAGAGGCGTGGGCTCAGCCCCAGGCCGACCTGGTTGTGACCCCGGTGGATGCGTTCGTGTTGGCCAGTTTGCGGGCGCGCGGCTTGCGGATGGCCCCCCCGGCTGATCGGGCGACACTGTTGAATCGAGTGGCGTTCGACCTGACCGGCTTGCCCGCCCCGCCCGACGAGGCGGAGCGTTTTCTGGCGGACACGGCTCCCGACGCTTACGAGCGGATGGT
>CAIUHT010001216.1 GCA_903898975.1 uncultured Planctomycetaceae bacterium | reverse complement strand
GGTGCGATGCCGAGCAGGTGCTGACCGACGTGCTGGGAGCGACCCGGACCTGCGAGACCTTTGTGCTCGACCCGCAGCGGACCGTCCGCTACCACGGTCGCATTGACGACCGCTTCCAACCCGGTGCCGACCGGCCCGAACCGACCCGCCACGATCTCGCCACGGCACTCGACGAACTGCTCGATGGTCAACCGGTCTCGGTGGCCACCACCCCCGTCGCGGGCTGCAAGCTCACCCGCACTCGCCGGGCCCCCGCCCGCGGCGAGATCACCTGGTCGGGCCAGATCGCCTCGCTCGTGCACACCAAGTGCTCGAACTGCCATCACCCCGAGACCGCCGCCCCGTTCTCGCTGATGACCTACGAGCAGACCGCCGACTGGGCCGCCATGATCCGCGAAGTCGTGCAGCAGCGGCGGATGCCCCCGTGGCACGCCGACCCGCGGTTCGGCGATTTCTCGGACGAACGCCGGCTCACGCAGGCCGAACTCGACCTGCTGCTGGCCTGGCTCGACGACGGGCTCCCCCGGGGCGAGCCCACTCAAGACCCCGCCCCCCCCACCTATCCCGATGGCTGGCGGATTGGCAAACCCGATGTGGTGTTCGAGATCCCCGAGGAAATCACCATCCCCGCCCAGGGCCTGGTCCCCTACCTCTACTTCGAGACCCCCACCGGCTTCACCGAAGATGTCTGGGTGGAAGCCGCCGAGGCCCGCCCGGGCAACCGCCAGGCGGTGCACCACATCATCCTCTACTATCGCCTGCCCAACGAAAAAGGGAGGCGGGGCTTTCGCGAAAACTGGGTCGACGGCGCCGCCCCAGGCAATACCCCGCTGATCTTCCCCGCCGGCGTCGGCCGCAAGATTCCCGCCGGGGCCACCCTCGTCTGGGAGATGCACTACACCGCCACGGGCAAAGAAGAGAAAGACCGCTCGCAGTACGCCTTCCGCCTGCACAAGCAGAAGCCCGAGCGCGAGGCGAAGATGATTCCGATCACCAACAGCAAGTTCCGCATTCCCGCGGGCGACCCCAACCACCGGGTCGTCTCGTCGTTCAAGCTCCCCTTCGCCGCGGAGGTGCTGGCCTTCGCCCCGCACATGCACCTGCGGGGGAAAGACTTCGAATACCGGGCCCGCTTCCCGGATGGACGGACCGAGATCCTGATGTCGATGCCCCAGTACGACTTCAACTGGCAATCGGGCTATGCCCTCCGGAAGGCGCAGCCGCTCCCCGTGGGCACGGTCATCGAATGCACCGCCCATTTTGACAACTCCGCCGGGAACCCCCACAACCCCAACCCCAAGAGCGAAGTTCGCTGGGGCGACCAGACCTGGCAGGAAATGATGATTGGCTTTATCGATCTCGTTCCGGCGCAATAGGTTCCGCTCACTCACCCGGGCCGCGGCGGGCCCCGCGCCCCCCGGCCTGGCGGGCCGCTTTCGGCCAACTCGGGCGAGTTCTTGAAGGTTTTTCATTTTTCCATTTTTCAGGATTCCAAACGCACTAGGCAGGATTTTCTCAAGGAATTACAAGCCCACTCCTCTCGTCGCGGCACGGTCCCCCCAATCCCGGGGGGTCACCT
Organism: uncultured Planctomycetaceae bacterium; assembly: GCA_903898975.1. GTDB lineage: Bacteria > Planctomycetota > Planctomycetia > Planctomycetales > Planctomycetaceae > UBA10511. The sequence goes on along the minus strand of CAIUHT010001216.1, from coordinate 5,182 downwards.
CCGCGACCCGTCCTGCCTCTGTTCTCCCCTCCCTGGCTCTCCCTCCTCCCTTCCCCGTCCGGCCCTGTCCCGCCTCGGTGCGGTGGAGTGCTTCGACGGAAGGTTCCAGTCTCCCACCGCCCCGGTCTTCGTGACCGACGGCAGCGGGTCGCTGGCCCCCGTCTCCCCTCCCTCCCGCCCCGTTCGCCCTCCCCCCTTGGGGCCGTCCAGGAGAATCTGTCATGCCCCCTATCCGCCGTCTGCTCGCCGTGACCGCCCTCGGGTTGTCCGTGGCATCCCAGGTCGGGTGCAACTCGGTTCCCCGCTATCAGCTCAACCAGGCCCAGGCCCGGGCCCGCCAGCTGTACGACCAGAACCGGTCGCTCACCGCCGAGCGGCAGCAACTGCTCGCCCAGATGGCCGACAAAGACCAGCAGCTCGCCGGGCTCGCCGCCAATGGCGAAAGCATGCGGGCCCGCCTCGAAAACATGCAGGGCGAACGCAACCGCCTCGCCAGCATGCGGACCAGCCCCCTCTCCGATCAGGCGAGCCGCGATTTCGAAGACCTCGCCCGCCGCTTCCCCGGCTTCGAGTTCGACCCCCAGACCGGGGTCAGCAAGATCCGCGAAGACATCCTGTTCAACTCGGGCAGCGACGAGATCCGCGCCGAGGCCGAACGCCTGCTGACCGAGTTCGCCCGCATCCTCAACAATGGCGAATCGTCTCAGCTGAACGTCCTGGTGGTCGGCCACACCGACGACACTCGCGTTGCCAAGGCCGCCACCCGGGCGAAGCATCCCGACAACTGGTATCTGTCGGCTCACCGGGCGATCACCGTCACGCACGCCCTGACGAAATCCGGGGTGAAGCCGAACCGCATGGGCGTCGCCGGCTACGGCCCGCACCAGCCCCGCGTCCCGTCCAAGAGCGACGCCGCCCGCAAGCAAAACCGCCGGGTCGAGATCTTCGTCCTCGCCCCCGGAGCCTCGATGACCGGCTGGGACCCCACCTCAACCATCCGCTAAGCAAACAACCAAGATCGTCTCCCCTCGCCAGCGCTTGCCGCCTCGCTCAACAGCGCCCGCTTCGCCACGGGAGAGGGGCCGGGGGTGAGGGAATATCAGGTTGCCGTTTACGTCACGACGGGCAGCGCTCCACGCTTGCTCCAGCGCCCCAGCGAAGTCCCCTCATCTGCTCTTCGGATACCTTGCTCCCGAGGGGAAGGATCCGTTTCGAGTCGATTTGGACGGGATCCCCGCGAGTTAGCTGCGTCCTCCGCGGCCTGGGCCGCGGACCACTCGGTGGAAGTGCAACTCCACCTCCCGATCCACCACCCGCCGCACACCTTCCACCAGGCAGCTCGGCTCGTGATCGGTCTCCCCCTGCCGCTTGATCTGCTCCAGTGACGTCCCCGGGAACACCGTGAACGTGCTCTGGTGAATGATCTGATTCCCCGCGTCCAACTCGGGCACAATAAAGTGCACCGTCGCCCCATAGGTCAGCATCCGGTGCTGGTACGCATCGTCGTACGGCCGAAATCCCGGGAATGGGGGAAGCAGCCCGTGGTGCAGATTGATGATCCGCCCCGTGAACTTCCAGCAAGTGCTCGGCGAAATCAGCCGCATGTATCGCGCCAGCAAGATGTAATCGACGTCGTACTGGTCGAATAACTCCACCATCCGCGCATCGTCCGGCTCACCCCGGACATTGCCAATCAGGTGCCAGTCCACGCCAAACTGCTCGGCCAACCCTCGACAGGCATCGCGATTGCCCAGCATCACCGCGGGGGTCGCCTGCAATCGCCCGTCGCGAATCGCCCGCAACACCGCCAGCGCTGGCTCGGGCCGAAACGTCGTGCACAACGCCAGCCGGGGCGGCCCCTTCCGCTCCTCCCGCGACCACGTCCGAATCGACAGGTTCTTCGTTTCGCCAATCCGCAGCATCGCCTGCCGCAACTCGCTCAGCGGCCCCGCCGACGCCGGCCACTCGCACCGCAAGTGCATGGCGAACAGCTTCTCGGAATCGTGGTCGTACATCTGCATTTCATGGATGTTCGCCCCCGCTCCCGCCACATGATGCACAATTGGGTCGGCCAGCCCCCGGTTGTCAGGACCGACCGCCGTGATGGAAACCTGCATGCCGCATTCCCCTTTCTGCCACACGCCCCCGTCCCCCGGAGGCTTGCCCTTGCCCACTCGCCGCCACCCCAGTCACTGGTCCCCCGTGAAGGGCCGCCCCAGTCACGGCCGCCCCACTCACCGCTGTTGGGCTGCCTTCGCCAGCAGCCGCAACGCCGCCTCGACCAGCATCTCGCCCCCGCCCGGCTGCAACGCCGAATTCGTCACCTCGTACCCCCCCTGTGCATACGCCCCGCGGTTCGGAATGTAAATCGTCTCCACCGCGTTCGACAGTTCCACCACCAGCGTCTGATCGAACGGCGACCCCTGCCGGATTGCCAGTCCCAGTTCCACAAACACCTCGCCCGGCAGAAATACCAGCGCGAGGTCGTCGGCCAACGCAATCACCCGCACCTCGACCGGGAGCGCGTCTCCCACCCCCGCCAGCCGATGTGTCAGCCCCCACTTCAACCACCGTCCCGGGGCCTCCGTCGGCTGCTTCTCCCGCAACTGGTCGATCATCACCTGCTTGTACGCCGTGACCTGGGCGAAGAACTCGGCGTTCTGCCCCCCCTGCACCGCCGTCAGCAATCCCCGGGCCGCCTCTACCTCGGCCACCGACGGGGCCTGCAAGGGCAGCAGCACTGTTTCTGAGAAACTCCGCAGCCGCGGGTTTTTCACCGGCTGCACCTTGGGCAACGCCCCCACCACGGTCGCCCCCAGCGCCTTTCCAATGAAGTCGGTCTTGTTCCGCACGGTGCTCCGCGGGTTTGAATGGTTGATGTCGCCGCAGCATCCCAACCCAAACACCGAGACCACGCCGTTCCCCAGCGCTCCCCGCACCGACTCCTCGATGAAGTACGGATAGTCGGCACTCCACTCCAGCCCCCCCACCGTGTCGAGATGCAGCGCGAAATTGGTGAACGTGGCGAGGGGCGCACCGCCCGCCGCTGGCCGAGCCACCACCACCCCCACCGCGGGGTCAATCGGGCCCGCCGCCCGCACCACCTCGGGGTTGGCGTGGCTCTGCCACGTCTTGACCGTGCCATCCCGCATCACAAATCGCCGATTGAACGAGACGGGGGTCTCCTGGATCGCCTCGGCCCGCGACAGCACCGCGGGAACCGCTGCCCGGTCGGCGTCGATCACCGCCTTGGCAATCGCCTCGATCAGCGTGGCGGTGTAGCGGGGCTGCGCCGGTGGGGTTCCCCCCCGCAACTCCGACACATGCTCGTAGAGGTCGCGGCCGTAGTCGGGGGCGGTGTGTGAATGCGTGCCACAGACGGTGACTGCCTCGCCCGGAATCCCCGTCGCGCGGGCAATTCGCTCGCGGACCTCGGCGGTCAGGTCGGTGGCAATCCCCGTCAGGTCGCAGGCGACCACCGCCGCCCGCGTCTCCCCGTCGCGAAACACCAGCGCCTTCGCCTTGAGCGGGTCCTTCGCTCCCGTCGCCAACCGCTCGTGGTAATACCCCGCCATCGGAAAGCCCATCGGGGGAGTGATCTCCACCTCGGCGGCCCCGACCCGCAACTCGGCCCGGGCGACCGACTCTCCAGTCACCGCCGCGGCCACGCCCACCACGCTCGCGACTCCCGCCCAAACCAGCCGTCGCCCACAGTCCAGCCACCGCTCCCAACCTGGGGAGACTCGAACCCGCTTCTGATCGACTGGCATCGGCGCGACGTCCTGTGTGAGAGAGAAAAACTGAGGCAACCTGTTCGCAAAGACTCGTCGCGTCGCCAACCACCGCCCCCCGCGAGACATCTCCCAGCGAGACATCACCCCGCGAGCCGTTTTCCGCAGCGCCGCTTCCACCGCGACATCGCGGAAGAGTCAGCTGCGGCTTGGGCAAACCACTCGATCGCCGGCGAGCAGACGGCGGGAGCGTTTGGCCGACCGCGAGGGGCGTCTCTCTGCCAGGCTCATCCGCGACTCGGGGACGCAACTCTTCCACCCGACATGAGCGGCATTGATCCCGATCGCCACTGGAGACCAGCACCAGTGTAGATCAGCAGCCCCCGACACAAGTGGGCCGGCTGCCGGGCACCGGGCGGGGCTCAGCCTCCGCCAATCGCGGGGAGGAAGTGCACCTCGGCCCCGGCCGGAACAGGCTGCCGCAGCCCCAGCCGGGAAACCGTCCCGTTGATCGCCACCGCCAACCCGGGGCGGAGGGCGTCGTCCATCACGGCCCGCTCCCGCAACCCGGGAAACCGTTCTTCGAGGGCGTTCACCAGTTGCCGCACCGTACCCGCCGCCACATTCACCTCGACCACGTCGCCCGTCAGATCGCGCCACGCGGGAGGAATGAACACCGACACCATCACGGGAACCCCGGTCGAGAGATGACGCTCGTCGCGGGTCGCGTGCCACGCCCGCTCCACTCCGCCAGCACAGCGACCACGCCTTGGCTGAACGCTGCCCGGGTTGGAACTGACAGCCTTGGCACTAACCGGGTGGGAACAGTCCGGCGTCGCACTCAGATCACCGCTGCCCGGCTGACCGTGCTCCGCTCCCTCCGCCACGGTCGGCGTCTCGGGATGCACCGCGGGCAGTCGCCCGGGCCAACGCCCTGGCGCCGACCCCGCATCCTTCTCGCCCGCAAATTGTTGCCAGCAGTCCGAGGACACCCCTCAGCCCCTTTGTGAAATCGCCATCGGGCAGGCCCGTTACTCTTCAAACTATTCTAGCGGACGGCCCCCCGGGGGAAACACTGCCGGTGAAAATTGAAAGAACAAAATCGCCATCCGCCTCTCGCAGGCAGCACCGGCCGTATTCCTTCAAAATCGCCCACGCATTCCCGAGCCGACGGAAACCCTCCTCATCGCCGCAAGAAACCGTCGCCGAAATCGCCGCTGAAGCGCGGTGCAGCTCCCGCCTTTCACCGTGCGTCCGCCCGCACCTGGCAAGGCCCTCACACCGCGGCCGTCCGCATCGCCTGGCAGGCAAAAACGTCAGACGCGGCAGCGGCGCAGTGCAGCCCGCATTACGCGCAAGCTCTCAGGCTCGCCCTTGGCGATACGCATTGCGCGCACCCGGGCTCCCCAGGACCCGAGCTCCCCAGGACCCGGGCCCCCACTGGCAGCCCG
>CAIUHT010001215.1 GCA_903898975.1 uncultured Planctomycetaceae bacterium | reverse complement strand
CGGAACCGTCGCCAACACGCCCCAGGACGCGCACCACCCGGCTCCCCTCCCAGACTCCCGCCTCGCCCCGCCAGACCTCGCCGGCGGCCCCCCGCACCTCCACCTCGCACCCCGCCTCCCGCTCGGTGACCAACAAATCGCCCTCGGCCAGCCCCCCCCACTCCTCCGCGGTCAGCTCCAACTCGGCCAGCACCACTTCGTACTCGCCCCCCGCTGAGGCGGCATTTCCAGCCCCGGGCATCCCGGCCACTGGCTGCCAGCCGCCCCCCGTTCCGCGCCCCCCCGCTCCGTGCTCCCTGGTGCCGCGACCGCCCAGTCCCGTTTGACCCCGTCCCCTTTGACCCAGTCCCCCATGACCCGGGCCCGCTCCCGCCAGCCCACCCCCTTCGGCCAGCGGGCGGAACTCGGTCAGGCAGCGGGGCAACAGGCACTGCAGCTCCCCCTGGAACCCCGGTCCCAAGACCTCCAGGCTCCAACTCCACAGCTCGGCATGCCAGTTCGCCTGCCCCCGGGGGACTGGCACCACCTCCGCCGAATTCCGGAGGGGCAATCCCGCAATATTCCCCAGGCACTCCGTCACTTCCCGCAGCACCAGGCCCGACAGCCGCTCGAGCAGCTTCGCCTCCATGGGGCTGCACTCGCGGGCCTCGCCCCCGCCCCGCCCCGGCCCCTCGCCCCCCACCCGCCCCGGCCCCTCGAAACCACTGGCCAGGCCCCGCTCTCTGTGGGTCTGCTCGGCAGCGCCGCCCCCCATCAGCCGCTGCGCCAGCCCCGTCGCCAGGTCGCCCCGCCAGACCACGCCCACCGGTTCGCCCAGGGGCTCGAGCTCGCACAGAAACCCCAGGCCGCCGGTGACGCCCGCCGACTCCCCGCGCAGCTCGACCCGAGGCACGCCGCGCACAGGCTCGGCCAGCAACCGTTCCAGCCGCAGTGCGAACTCGTGCAGCGCGGGTTCCCAGCCGGTCTCGCCCTGCCGACTTCCCCCCGCGTTCCAGTCCCCCGCGTTCCAGTCTCCCGCCCCGCCCTGCGCCTGCGGTCCTGCCATCTCACGAGTCCTTTCGAACAGCCGTCGTCCGTGCACTCCGGCACGGCACCCCGCCCGCGTGTCGCTAACCCCGCACCTGCCCGGTTCCTTCCACCACGTACTTGTAGGTCATCAGCTCGCGAAGTCCGCACGGACCGCGGGCATGGAAGCGGTCGGTGCTGATGCCAATCTCGGCCCCCAGCCCCAACTCGCCACCGTCGTTGAACCGCGTGCTCGCGTTGAGCATGACCGCCGCGGAATCGACCTCGGCCAGGAACCGCCGGGCCGCCGTGACATCCTGCGTCACAATCGCGTCGGTGTGGTGCGACCCGAACCGCTCGATGTGCGCCAGTGCCTCGTCGAGACTCGACACCACCTTCACCGAGAGCTTCAGCTCGCCGTACTCGGTGGCGTAGTCGGCATCGGTCGCCAGCCGGGCCCCCGGGACCAGCCCGCACGTCCGCGGGCAGCCCCGCAGTTCCACCCCCTGCTGCTGCAACTCGCGACCAAAGCCCGGCAGCCACTGTGCCGCCACCGCCTCGTGCACCAGCAGGCACTCCGCCGCATTGCAGACCGCCGGTCGCTGGCACTTGGCGTTCACCACGATGGGCCCCGCCAGCGCCAGGTCGGCCCCGGCATCGACGTAGACGTGACAGACACCGTCGAAGTGCTTGATGACCGGCATGCGGGCCTCGGCGGTCACCCGCTCGATCAGCCCCTTCCCCCCGCGCGGAATCGTGACGGTAATCTCCCGCGACCGCTGCAGCAGTTCACCCACCACGGCACGATCGAGCGTGCCCACCAGCTGCACCGCCTCGGCGGGCAACCCGACCGCCGCCAGTTCTTCCGACAAGATCTGGTGCAGGGCCCGATTGCTGTGCAGCGCCTCTTTGCCGCCACGCAGAATGACGGCGTTGCCACTCTTCACGCACAGGGCCCCGGCATCGACCGTCACGTTGGGCCGGGATTCGTAGATGAAGAACACCACCCCCAGTGGCACGCGAACCCGCCGGACCTGCAACCCGTTCGGACGGACCGCACCGTCGATCACCTCTCCGACCGGGTCGGGGAGGCGGATGATCTCTTCCAATGCCCCGGCGATGTCACCCAGCCGCCTGGGGTTGAGAGTGAGCCGATCGATCGCCGCGGAGGTCAGCCCAAACCCGGGCGCCTGCTCGACATCGCGGGCGTTGGCGGCCAGCACCTGGGCCTGATCGTTCCGCAATCGCCGGGCACAGCGGGCGAGCCACTCGTTCCGCACCCCCCCCGGCGCCTGGGCCAGGGCGCGGGACGCCCGTTGAGCCGCCTGTGCCAACACCCCGGCATAGTCCGCCGGCGACAACCCGTCGCCTCCCGTGGTCATCTCCACTCCCACTCAGCCCTGCTGTTGTGAACTGCCACCCCGACTCAGCCCGCCGCCGACCGCATCGGCCGGCGGGGTTCCCCCACATGCCAATTGACCCGGCGACCCCTGCGACCACGCATCCGTCCGCCCCGCCCACCCGCAGGCGAAATTGAGCGTGTGCCCACCGGGGGGGCTCCAGCCGGGACCGCCGCCGGAACTCATTGCCCGCCCGAGAGTTGGGCTCACCCAGCCACTTCGCCCGAGGAACCCCCGAGGGGGCGAAAGTATCGGGCAAGAGGGGAAACGGTGTCAACGGGGAGTTGGGCGCTGGGCGTGACGGATGCCGGCTAAGGGCCAACGTGCTCCGGGAAGAGACACGCCGGCGGATGGAGATCGACGGTCTGGCAGAACGACGGTCTGGCATAACGAACCAAGCCCGGCG
>CAIUHT010001214.1 GCA_903898975.1 uncultured Planctomycetaceae bacterium | reverse complement strand
CTGGTACCGCCTGTTTGGCTGGCTGGGACTGGGACTGGTGATCTACTTCCTGTACGGGAAGCACCACAGCGTGCTGGGCAAGGAACTGCGCGAGACGTCGAACAAGTGAATCCCGGGGTGAGCGGCGGGGGATTCGGCCGGGGTGAGACACCGGACCACTCCGGTCGCCCCCCACGCTGAGCCTGACGACCCAACCGAGACCGCCTGTCTGGAGTGGTCTCGGGGATACCGCTTGCGTCTGGCGAACTGCCACCGCGGGGCAGGCACCGTTCGAATACGGGTGAGTTTGCCGATCCCGTTCGAGCGCTGGCTGGGCGTCAATTCGCCGCTGACTTGCGGGGCTTCACGGTCTTTGCGGGGGCAGCGTTGTCGCCGAACTCAGGCCTGCCCGGCGCGTGGCCTGGCACTCTGTGCCGGGCCCGGTTTGAGGGCAGCGGCTAAGGTCCGCAGCACCACTCTCAGGAACGTGACCGGCGGGGACAGCTGACTGGTGGCGGATCGTCACTTGCGGGGTGAAGTGAGTCACAGCATCGCTCCGGCCGCAGCATCGCTCGGGCCACAGCATCGCCCCGGCCACAGCACAGCAGTGGCCCCAGATCGCCGGTGAGCCCTCGGCGGACAGAGAGTCCGAGGGGCGGGCCGCGCTGTCGGGACCGATGAGGTGACCGAGAGCCGACCGCGGATCGCCCACCGGGGCGTTCCCAACCGCGCGGGGCTTCGCCAACGGGGTGTCGCCAACCTGGGGGAGGGAGTGGGCGAGCCGGACGGGGACCAAAAAAAACGGCGGACCGCGATGGTCCGCCGTGATCTTCCGGGTCGCCTGACGATGAAGCGAGGTGAAGCGAGTTGTTGACCCCGCGCCAGGCCGTAGCTCAAGCACTGTACGCCGCTGTGCCATGACCATATCGAAAAACCTGTGTGCAGTGAGCAGGACCCACCGCACACAGGTGTTTGAGCACGGACGATTGAGCGGCCGGGATCGAAACCCCAAGTTCGAATCTCGCTGATCGAACCTGCGCCGCCAGGCGGTTACTTCTTGGCAGCCGCCTTGCCCGCGGCCTTGCCGGCCGCCTTCCCTGCGGCCTTGCCCGCGGCGTCGCCCTCTTCCTTCTTCTTGACTTTCTTCTTGGTCGAGATCTTCATCACCCGCGTCTTGGGGATCCCGATCGGGCTCATCCCCTCGCGCCAGGTCTCTTCGCCCTTCATCTGATTGATCCGCTCTTCGCGCTTCAGCACGTTCCGGGAGCCAACCAGCCGACCCTTCCGACGCAGACTCTTGTCAATCGCCACGACACACGCTCCCGCGTCCCCGACTGAGGCCCCTCTCCGGGGTCGCCGCGGGACGATCTTGCAAACTGTTTCAGCACAAGCCGCTCACCAGCCCGGCGACCGCTCTGGCTGAGTGCCAATGGGTCGGGGCTGGGCGAACGAGGGATGATAGCCGGGGGGGGCCGGGGATGCAATCTTCCCTCCGCCTCCCCGCCTTGTCACTCGCGCCGGGTTCCCTTATTCTCGGGTTTCTGGCCTCAAGGACCACTCTGCATCCGCTTTGGACGGACCTTGGATGGGAAGTGGTGAACGAGATTTCACGCCTGGGCCGCTGGTCGGGCGTGACGGCGGGGGCCAGTTGTGGAGTGGGTTTCTGAGCGGGGATTCACTCGCGGCGACGCTGTTAGCAGCCTGCCGACCCGTTCCGTCTGGTTCCACTCGCGTCTGGTTCCACTCTCGTCCTGGCCCCACCAACTCTTCCCCCCACGGAACTCGAACCGCTTCGGCCTGGTCCCTGCGACTTGGCGCGATTTCACCGTCACCCCTGGACCGGTTTGACTGGGCCCGGCGCGATCGGCTGCTGCCGTTGTGACGGAGAGAGGCCCGTGGCCGGCGGCTGTTGGGCCCCGGTTCCTGAAATTCCCCCTTTGCTGTCTTGGAAGGATCGATCCCTTGTTGCGGACACACACCTGCGGCGAACTGCGCAAAACCGAGGTTGGGCAGACCGTCACGGTCTGCGGTTGGGTGGACAGCCGGCGCGACCATGGCGGCCTGGTGTTCGTTGACCTCCGCGACCGCTACGGGAAGGTGCAGGTGGTGTTTGATCCCTCGGCGGGATCCGAGCAGCACGACCTGGCGGGGGGACTGCGGAACGAAGACGTGCTGCAGGTGACCGGGTCGGTGGTGGCCCGTTCGGCGAAGGATGTGAACCCCAAGATTCCGACCGGGGAAATTGACGTCCGTTCGCAGAAACTGGTGGTGCTGAACAAAAGCCGCACCGTCCCCTTCGAGCCTTCGACCAGCACCCCTCCGAACGAAGAGTTCCCGCTCAAGTACCGGTTTCTCGATCTGCGTCGCCCCCGGCTGCAGGAGTTGGTGCACTTCCGGCACCGGCTGACGAAGCTGATCCGCGATTACTTCGACCGCGAGCGGTTCCTGGAAATCGAAACGCCGATGCTGGGGCGGAGCACCCCCGAAGGGGCCCGCGATTACCTGGTCCCCAGCCGGGTGCATCCGGGGTGCTTCTACGCCCTGCCGCAGTCGCCGCAGATTTACAAGCAGATCCTGATGGTCGCCGGGTTCGACCGTTACATGCAGAT
>CAIUHT010001213.1 GCA_903898975.1 uncultured Planctomycetaceae bacterium | reverse complement strand
GCGCGGGGTCCGGAGTTCCTCGAGGGTGTAGTTGAGGCGCTTCTCGCCGAACCGGCACCGGAGGCCCCCGCCTCGAACTAGCGGTGGCCAGTCATAGGGCATGATCTTTGGTGGAGCGCAAGTCGCTCTCTGCGGCAAGGATTGGGTGTCCTTGTGAGTTCATTCAGTCCGCGGCCCGGATTCCACTGGTGAATCTGGGCCGCGGCTGTTTTTGGCAGGCATTGCTTCGACTGTCCAGGACCATTTTTCATGCTACCAAGAGGCGGCTGACGACCTGCCGGTGGATGATGCGATCCGTCCCGTCGATCGCGAAGTAACGGGCTTGTTCAACCGCTCCACAGTGGGGCCTAGGGGAGTGTTTCATGACGAAGGAACAGCATGCTCGCGCTCGATGGTTGCTGAAGAGGTCGTCGACAGCGTGCCGGATCTGGCTGCTTGGCACGGTGGCGGGTTGCCTGACAAGCGGTTGGGGCTGTGCCCCAACAGGGGGTCCACTGCTGCCGGAAGGGGCTTCCAGGCTGGCGTCTGTGCGTGGCGAACTGGCTGGCCAGCTGCGAACAAGTCCCGGGTTCGAATTCGAATTCGATCTGGAGGATGTCTTGGGGCAACCGTTGCGAAAGCGGGATTTTCGCGGTCGCGTATTGCTGGTCGATATCTGGGGAACGTGGTGCCCCCCCTGTCGGCAGGAGATTCCGACGTTTGTTGCGTTGCACGAGCGGTATGGCCCCCAAGGGCTGGCGATTGTGGGGCTGAACCAGGAGCGTGGAACCGCCGAGGCGGGCGCGCAGACGGTGCGGGCCTTCCGCAAGTCGCAGGGGATTCCCTATCCGTGTGGGTTACTGACCCGGCCGATGCTGGCTCAGGTTCCTGACTTTGTGGGGTTTCCGACGACCCTGCTATTTGACCGGAAGGGGAACCTGCGGCTGCGATTCGACGGGTACCACGAACCGGCGGTCTTGCAGGGGGCGGTCGAGGCGCTGCTGGCCGAGTCGCTTAAAAGCACAGCGATGGAGCCAGCGAGTACTTTCACACGAGATGCCGCAATGCCAGGGGGCGGCATCAGGAAACGAGACGATTGATAGCTCGGCGTTCAGGGGATGCCGCCAGGCCTTGGGGTCGCTGGGAACGTCGGTCTGGATTGGGCTATTCGAAGCCAGGGGTCGATTCGACGACTGGCCTATCGGCACCCGCCGGTGTCCCGCCAACGTTGAAGACCTCGCTGCCGCTATATTGTTGGACGGCGAAGGTAGATTTGGGGATGTTTCCCTGGTTGATTTCGATGGCTCCCATCCGCATGGTCATGTTGATGCGGGCCATGGGCCAGACGAGATCAATTTTGGCAGGGAGGACCGCCTGGCTGCCCGAAGTATCCCGGACGTGTTCGCGGAGGGTGGCGCGGGCGATGAGTTGCTGCTTGGCGTCGTAGAGGGCGTGTTCGCGAACGAGTCCGTGGCAGAGGTCGATGGCGGTCAACTTGAAGACCGGTTCCCCGGCAGGAGAGATTCGCTGTTCCTCGAGGGTCACGATGCGGGCCTGCGGGTCGCGACGAATCTCGCGGACGCGGCCTGGGTCCATTGCGATGACCCCCATGGCCTCCATGATCCACTCGGGCTCGAAGGGCATCCCAGCGACGGGCCCCTCGGTGTCGGGGCGGGCCAGCCGGACTGAGCCCTCGTCGGTCGTCCGCTCGTGGCGGGCGAGATAGATTCGTTTCGATTCGTCCTGCCGGGCCCAGAACCAGTAGTGCTCGGGATTCGATCCCAAGTCGACTTCGGGACCGAATGGGGAGCGGGCGACAAGGCGGAAATTGCGCGGGGGCTCGACAGCCACTGAGGCGCTGATGCTGACTGGGAGATCGGGAGAGGTGATGGCGGCGTTGAGGGCCCGCCAGGACTGGATGCGGGCAGTGTTCTGGTTGACGTGGGCAATGATCTCGGGAACCCCGGCCTGGGGGGCGATTGCACAGCGAGCCTGCGGGCCAAACTCGCCGGTCGACCGGCACCCTGCCAATCCGACCACGATCAGGCCGCAGGCGATCAATGCCATTCCGACGCCAGGTAGGCGTTCAGCTCGCGCTGCCATGTTTCGACCTCCTCGTCGGTGGGCTGAAGGTCGCGCACCTCCCAAGCTCCTTCGCCCTGCACTCCGGCGAGTTGCAGGTATTCTCCATCGGTACCGGTGCGCGATCCTTCGATCCGGAGCCGACGTTTCTTCACCAGGATGAGGGCGAGCACATACCGCAGTCCCTCGCGTCCTGGGTCTCCCTCCTCAAGCAATTGTTCAAAGCAGCGGAGCAGAACTGCGGCGTCGAGCGGTTCCCGTCGGGGCTCGGTGGTTGGGGGCACCAGACCTCGCCAGACCCCCACCGCATCGACCGGGGGACCGGGCCAGCCCGCCTCGCTGTAATCCAACCGAACCAGCTTTCCTTCGCGCTCGACCAGTACCGAGTGACACGCGCTGCCGGGGGCCAGGTCAGCCCCTGTGGCGGCGCATTTTCGCCCCAAGGGGCGAATGTCGTAATCGGACATGAGGGGAGACTGGACGAGTGGATGGGATCAATTCGGCGTTCCGTCCAACGGACGGTCGCTGGAGACGGACCGAGAGGTCGACTGATCACGACAAACGGGCTGGAGCCCCGTGGCTCAAGTGAAACTGTCGAGGTACGCTCCCCGGACGGAAGGCTTGTATGTGAAACATTCCGGGGCCGACAAGGCCAGCCTGAGAAAGGGGTTGCGTCCTCTGTAGATTCTGCCACTCAGCCCCACTGCTGCGGGCAATCCGCGCAAGCTGGGTAATTCGGGGAATTGATTGAGAGCGGTTGGCCCACGGGGCAAGACCGTGCCGCAAGCCCTGCAAAAGATATGGGCTGTTGGCTTGCGGATCTCGGAAGCCAGAATGTGTTGGGCAAGATTCAGCCCGATGCAAGATCAGGCGTGGTGCCAATTTGAGCTCAATGATTGGGCTCTGGCACACGCGATTAGCGAACTGGGAGAAACGGTAGCCAAGCTGCTTTGGGTGCTCAAAACCGCGTGGGGTGCCAGACAGCCGACGTGGACCGCCCCCCTTAGCCGGCGATTCCGGCGGGAGGGGGGATCGGAGTCCAGCGTTGGGAGCCAAGGCTGCTCAGGGTTCACCGCCGCAGAGCACGAATGCCTCAGCGGTGCCGCGTTGGCTACCGCTTGGGAGGTTGGGCCTCCCTGACCACCGAACCAAACTCGTCGGACAGGATGAGAATCGAAAAACGCCTGACCCCCTCAAGATCGCCGGTGCTGAGGCTGGCGTAATCGAACCTGCCTCGGAGGTCGGTGTAGCCGTCCTTGTAGAACTTGACCTCTCCCGATGCGAGCTGAGCGTAGACTTTTACGTAGGCCTTTGAGACGGTCTGGCCACCAGCGGCGCGGGTCACTTTGACCTGGCCAAAGTTTTCGATCAGTTGAACAGCGAGCGAGTTGGCGTAATGGGGCTGCGAGCGGGTTTCCCCTGCCGCGACCACCTCGACCAGCACATTCCGTTGTTTCAGATCATCAGGCAGTGGCACCCGCCGGGTACCGGAGGCAGGCTGGTCTTTCTGATCACCAGCGCCCACCACAACCCTCTCGCTGCGGTTGGGGCGGATGGCACTGAACTGTCCCTGGTAGCCCTGCGCGAAGGGATTCCGGCTGAAAAGCAATTCGAGGTCCATCAGGTAGTAGTTGACCTGAAAGAGAGGGACTTGTCTGTACTGAACGACAAGTTCGTCGCGTTCGATCGCGAGTTCGGCCCCGGGTTCGGTCGCCGCGAGGGCTCCTTGTTGCTGATTTCGGTCTTGGGGATCGATGATCTGAGGATCACGGCCAGCGGCCTCATCGAGCTGAGCCAGGACTGCCCGGAACAGGTTGCGCCAGCGGTCGACGGGATGCTGTGCATGGCGTTCGGCAATCGCCCGGGCGGCATCGGGGCGATCGGAGAAGAATTCGAGATATGCGGCGCAGTAATCGTACAACAGAGGTCCGGGGAGGCCTTCGGGGCGCACTTGGGCGAATTGGGCCTGGGCCTCTTCGACACGGTCTTGCAGCAGCAGGTAGTAAGTCGCCGTCAGTCGATCATCGTTCGATAGTTCCCGATCGTAGGCTGCCTGCTTCAGCCAGTCATGGTACTGAGCGTGGAATCGATCATTGACAATCTGCCGTCGCCGCCCGAGTTGATGGGCGCGGGCATTGTAGAGCGGTTTGTACTCGAGATGCTGAAAGTTGCGTCGGAGCACGGGATCGATGGTCAGCAGGGGTGACCGCAGGCGACCGCCGCACTCGCCGATCAGTGGGTCCGAGTGTTGCAGGAACTCGCGGGCCTGCGGGAGGCGGTTGTGCTTCAGGGCGTAGGACCAGAGGGTGTGCGAGTAGACATGCCGAGAGGCCAGCAATGTGGTGACCTGGTCAAACACGGCCGGGTCATGCATCCGCCAGGCGATCCGATCGAGGTCGAGTCCCGAGACGTTGTTGGCTCCGACATATTCCAGCACCTGTTGGGTGGTGCCAAACTGCGAGAGGTACTGCCACGAACCAGGATCGACCTTGCTGGGCTTGTCGACGACATGGCAGACGAAGGTCGGGGCAAACGCGACCAGTTCTTCCTTGCGGGCGACCTGAACAGGGAAGTGGGGAAAGTCACCTGCGGCCGGGAAGTAGAAGTAGTAGTCGAGCGTTTGGGTGTGATACGGTTCCAAAGTCACCAGGGTGGTGCGGGTTGGTCGTCCATTCAGAACCGAGATGGCCCCCTGAGGCACCTGCAGCAGCAGGCTCAGGGATTGGCGGGAGGAGTTGGGATTGGTGATCACCACCTGGCACCCGTAAACGGTGTGCACGAGGAATTCTTCGGTAACGTACTTGTCAACCTGCTCCCCATCGACCATCTGATGCCGGTCGCCGTGACGAAAGTAGGACTGCCCGACGAGTATGCGTCCGGCGGGTTCGCGAAGATCGGACCGCCGGAGCTCCTCGTGGAACACAATCGCCGGACCACCGGGGGTCAGGGTGAGCTTCGTTCCCTCGACCGCAACTTTGTGCTCAGGAGAGTCAAAAGGGAGATCGAGGACTGCCAGGGCCAGCAGCATCTCTGCGAAAGTGCCTGCCGCCTCGGCGATATTCCGCGACAGGAATGGTTGGGCTGGATCGTGCTGAGCGTAGTCCCGCCAGAACGCATTGACCCCGATCAAGGCTGCATTCTGCTGCTCGATGAGGAGGTGGTGGTAGTTGTTTTCGGCCCATTCTCGAGTCGGCTCGGGCTGTCGGTAGAGAGCCCGAAGTTGCTCCACGCCGAGATCGGCGAGATCGGTATCGAAGAACTTCGCGTCGGGAGCCGGGGAGTTGTCGGGGGGTTGATCTTTGGCATCGCCCAGTGTG
>CAIUHT010001212.1 GCA_903898975.1 uncultured Planctomycetaceae bacterium | reverse complement strand
GCCCTGGGAATTCCCGTGGTGTTCGCGGGTCTGTCACTGTGGGGTTATCACGACACGGCGGTGTTGCTGTGCGCGTGGCTGCTGGGAGTGGCCGGGCTGGGGGTGGTGCTGTCGTTCGTCGAGCGCCTGTTGGCGGTGTGCCTGGCACCCCGGGTGGTGGCGACCGCTCCCGCGACGAACGAGTGGGGCGCGGTGGAGGGGGGGAACGCGATCTGGGCTCCGCAGGGGCGGGGACGGACCCCCTCGCGCACGGGACTCCCGGAACTGGAGGACGCGGTCTCGCAGTGGCGGCACCTGGTCCATATGGGGCTGGTGGGTGTGTTCGTCGTGGGGGCCTGCTGGATCCTTTCACCAATTCTCCCGGCCCTGGCGGTCTTCCAGTCGATCGAGGTCTGGCCGCGGCCATTCCACTGGCTGGACGCGACCGATGCCGACAACGTGGCGAACGTGGTGACTGTCGCGGGTGTGGCGTTGGCCGCATTGCTGAGTGTGCTCACGTGGTTCTGCCAGCGGACGCTGCCGGAGCTGCTGGACGTGCTGGTGCTCTCGCGCACGCAACTCGACCAGGGGGGACGGTACGCGGTCGCCGCCATCGCCCGGTATGCGGTGCTGGTGGCCGGGTCGCTCGCGGCCTTCAGCCAGGTGGGCATCGGCTGGGCGCAGTTGAACTGGCTGGTCGCCGCCATGACGGTGGGGCTGGGTTTTGGACTGCAGGAGATCTTCGCCAACTTTGTCTCGGGGCTGATCCTGCTGTTTGAGCGCCCGGTGCGCATTGGCGACATCGTCTCGATCGGCGATATCACGGGGAAGGTGAGCCGAATCCGGATGCGGGCCACCACCATCACCGACAACGACCTGCGGGAGCTGATTGTTCCGAACAAGGAACTGATTACCGGGCGGGTCATCAACTGGACGCTGACCGACACCGTGTCGCGGTTGACCATCAAGGTGAAGGTCGCGGTCGGGACCGATCCCGATTTTGCCCGCGGGCTGCTGCTGGGGGTGGCCAATCGGCATCGGCTGGTGCTGAGGCAGCCTCCGGCCCAGGCGCAGTTCGAGGAATTCGCCGACAACGCCCTGCACTTCGCCCTGCGTGTCTGCGTGGCCAGTTTCGACCTGGTGGCCCAGACGCGTCACGAACTGCTGACGGCGATCAAGAAGGAGTTTCAAGAGCAGGGAATCGCCCTCTCGATTCCCACCACCACGGTCGGTCGACCGGCGACGCCCGGTGCGGCATCCTCCGCGACTGCCCCCAATGGAGCGGTTGGAGCGGGTCCGGCTGGGGGACTCGCCGGGACATTGGCCGGGGCCACGGTGCCGGCCGGGGTTCCGGCTGGAGTGGTTTCCGCAGGGGGGCTGCCTGGCGGCGGGAATTCAGCGGTCGGGATTCCCGCTTCGGCGATCTTTCCGGGGAGCGGAGTGAATAGTCCCGCCGCGCCCACGGTGGGGGCTTCTCCACTGCAGATGCGGGAAGATCCGCCGCGCAGCAACCCGACACCACACCTCGCCCCCGATCGTTCGCGGGCCAGTTACGGCTGAGTGCTTGAGGGGCGATGCCGCCGGAACAGAGCCGCAGGCTCTCGGCCGAGAGCAGCGTGCTGCGGTGCGTGCTGTCGCAGGCACGGTGAGATGGTCCCCATGAAGCGGGCGTCGCGCTGCGGTTCTCCTGCTGAAGACGAGGTGCGGAGTGCAGCCACGGACCCTGCGTGGGAGACCGCGCATTCACTGAGGACGACGTCGGGCGCTGCCGGGCGAAGCCGCTGGGCGGATGATGACCGCCAGAGTTCGGCACCGTGACGAGTGGCTGCGCCCTGAGTGGGGCGGCGAGTCGACTCGCGAGACGCGCCGCCGAGCGACGCGGAGTGCCCAGCGTTTACAGGTCGCCTTGCGGGGGGAGTGGCGGAGGCTGGCCCGGACCGAAGGCTGGCGCGAACGCGGGAACCTGACCGGCGGGGGCCCACTCGGCCATGCCGGTGGTCCAGACCAGTGTGCTCGCCTGGATCTTGCCTGAACCGATCGCCGCCACGACTTTCTCGGTCGAGTAGGGTCCCCGCTGCTGTCCCTTGAGGGCGACGTGCCACTGGACCCCGCCGGGGAGTGGGGGCGGGGTGACCGCCGGGCCCGGAACGGGGGCTGCGGGCATGGCGCCGCCCAGGGCTCCTCCCGGGAGCATTCGGCCCGCCATCGCCATCCCCATGCCCAGTCCCAAGCCCTCGGCAGCCGAGCCACCCCCGGTGCCCCCCGCGCCGGTCATCGCCTGGCCCATCTGGTACTGCTGGAAGCGTCCCAGGTCGCCAATCACACCCATGCTGGTGCGGGTGTCGAGTGCCTTTTCGACCGCTTCGGGGAAGGCGATGTTGACGATGACCAGTTGCGGAATCTCGAGGCCGTATTCATCGTCGATCTTCTCCTGCACGGTTCGGCGGAGTACTTCCGAGAACTCGCCATAGCGGGAGGCGAGGTCGAGTGCCGGGATGTTCGACTTGCCCAGCAGTTCCGACAGGGAGCTGGCGATCATCGACCGCAGCAGTTCGGCGACAGAATCGGCGTCGAACGCCTGATCTGCCCCGACCAGTTCCTTGAGCAGGGCTCGCGGGTCGGTCGCGCGGAGCGCGTAGGTCCCGAAGGCCCGGATGCGGATCGGGCCAAACTCAGGATCGCGCAGCATCACGGGGTTGGGAGTGCCCCACTTGAGGTCGGTCAGTTGCCGGGTGCTGACGAAATACACCTCGGCACGGAACGGGCTGTTGAACCCATATTTCCAGCCTGCGAGGGTCGACAGCAGGGGCAGATTCTCGCTCTTGAGCTCGTGGCTGCCGGGCTCGAAGACGTCGGCGATCTGGCCGCGATAGACAAAGACCGCCTGCTGTCCGGGGCGGACAATCAGCTGGGCGCCGTTCTTGATCTCGTTTTGGTAGCGGGGAAACCGCCAGACCAACGTGTGCTTCGAATCGTCGACCCACTCGATGATGTCGACGAATTCATTCCGCAGCTTGTCGAACAGTCCCATGGATAGCGCGTCTCAGCGAGGGGAAGGAACGGGAGACCGAAGGAACCCGCTTCAAGAACGAAAACCGGAACGGATTGGTTCACTGCATCTTCCCGGGATGTCGCGGGAAAATCCACCTTCCTCCTGGCGCACAGGCAGATTCCAGCCCGGCGACAGCTTTTCGAAGGTCGCGCCAAACCCTTGGGGCAGG